>NZ_JBIQES010000006.1:0-232724 GCF_045369825.1 Dietzia sp. 179-F 9C3 NHS | reverse complement strand
ACCGCGGCGGGGGCGACCGAGGCGGCGGCGGGGGCGATGGCCGCGGCGGCGGGGCCGGCAGCGGCGAGGCCGGCACCGACGGCGGGGCCGACCTGCAGCAGGCCTGCGATGATGGCGAGGGTGATGGGGTCCATGGCTCTCTCCTTACGAGATGCAGTTCTCTCCGATGGGTCGTGCTGCCAGCAAGCCTAAGACATGGTCGTGTCGGCGTGTTTCTGCTGCACACGCGGGCGGCAGCTACTCCGGAATCGCGACGATATGGACAGCCGTTACTTTCGCCGATGCAGTGGCCCCACCAGCCCCAGCGGCCCCTGTGGCATCACCCCGGGGGGTGGTCGGAACGGCCGTCCAGCCCCCCGGGGTGATGTGGCTATGCCACGCTGCCGGGAACCTCCTGGAAGTACCGGCGCAGGGCCTCGGTGAGGCGGCTGGCGATCAGGTCCAAAACGTCGACCACCGCGACCTGCGGTTCGGCCGGGTCGAGCACGACCGGCTCCCCGGTGATCGAGTGTTCGTGCCCCGCGTCGTCGGTCCACGACAGGCGCGGACGCTGGTCACTGTCGATGCTGACGGCCGCGGAGTCGCACACCCCGTCGTAGACGATGCAGCTGGTGTCGGGCAGGTGCCAGGCACGCCAGGTGGAGACGGCTGCGCCGCCGAGCGTTTCCACGAGCGTTTCCACGAGCGCGGCACTGTTCGTGTAGCCGCGGGTGAGCTCTTCAACGGTGAGGTTGCCGCGCTCGACGACGACGCACGGCTGGGTACCGGCGGGGCGGGTCAGTGTGAGGATCGGGTAGGTGGTCGGCTCATCGAGGTAGGCGGAGATCGCGTCGTTGATCGTGGTGAGGTCGTCGGTGTCGGGCACGTCGATCAGGTGCAGGGTGATGGTGCCGGGGTCGGCGTATTCGACGAGTCGCCGGTAGTCGTCCATCGCGGCATCTTCCCTGGCGGCGGGGAACCAGTTGAATCCGCCGATGCCGCCTTCGTCGAGGTCGGGCAGGAACTCGACGACGTGCAGGGTGCGAGTGGTGAGGGTGTCGCTCACGGTTACTCCTTTAGGTCGCTGTCGGTGGGAGGTCACCAGGTGGCGGTGCTCTCGAGGGCGTCGGTCGCGAAGCTGACCTCGGTGATGTTGTCGGCCAAATCGGTGGGGTCGGTGCACTTGAGTTCGTCGATGACCGCGTCGGTGATCGTCTTAAGCAGCGCCTCGGGCCAGCGGTACAGGCGCTTGGAGCTGCAGTCGGCCAGGCTCACCCCGTCCGGAAGGGTCAGGTCGAGACTCAGGCAGCGGGTCATCTCGACCTCGAAGGTGACGCGCGGCCGGACGTCGTCCTCGTCCTCGACGGCTGGGGTGTGCGTATCGAGCGGGGTGCCGTCGAGGCCTGGCTGGGTCCAGCAGGCGTGCGCGGCGATCAGGCCACCCAGGAGGTCACGCCGGTGGTCCGCGTCGAAGTTCTGCATGTGGGTTGCGGCGATCAGCTCGAACCCAGCCCGGTAGTACTCCGGATTGGTCTCGCGGCACCCACCTCCATCGTTGAGGTCGAGGAACGTGGCGATGGCCAGGTCCAGGGGGTCTCGTCGGGTGGTCGCGGTGTCGCTCACGTCGGGCTCCTTGCGGTGTCGGGGGCGGGTACGGCCATGAGCGTCCCCGGCCCGCCCGAAGATGCAGCAGTCCACGATCAGGCCAGGTCGCACCGCCCGGCAGGGCCGGCTTACTCGAAGCCCGATCAACCACCAGGGGCGCGGCCCGGACAGGACCTGGTCGCTCCCCTATGAACGCCGCCGGCCACGGCAGCGCAGGGTGTGCACTGCCGTGGCCGGGGGTTTCTAGTCGCCGGTGACCAGCCGGCGGATGACGGCGGCGTCGCCGCAGCCATCGTCGCAGTCCTCGCCGTCGCAGTCCTCGTCCTCGCAAACGCCCCAGTTTTCGGCGATGACGTCCTCGACGGTGGCGTCCGGAGCCTCGAGCCGAGTGAGGGCGGCGTTGACGACGAAGTCGATGAGCGTGGTGGTGTCGGGGGTGAGGTTGGCCGACTCGAGAAGCAGGTCGGCTGCGCCGTTGACTGCCTCGGCGACCTGGGTGCGGGTGTAGGTGGTCATCGTGTTCTCCCTCTGGGGGCGTGATCGGTACGTCCCCGATCATGTCGGCCCGAATCACGGGTGCAGCGCGCCCCCGATGCGCTGCGGCCGGCCACCGGAAGCGCGAGAGATGGCGGTGAAGGGGCCCCCGGACAGAACCCGGCCGGCCGACTGGCCGGTGCTGGTGGCGGCGCTTTGAGGGGCTAGGGCGAGCCGGGTTTCTCTACATGAGTCGCGGTGGATTCTGCGAGTGCTGCAGCGGCCGATGTGGGCCATATCGTCGAGGCCATCGGAGATCACCGCACCCCCGGGTCTGCTTCTGCTCGCCCACACGCGAGGACGCGCCCGGGGCTTAACGAAAGGACTGCCCTATGGGTTCACCGTCGACGTTTGGCCGCGCCGCTGTGGCCGCTGCCCGCGTGCTGGCCGCCAAGCCGCACCGCCACGACCTGAGCAGTGACCAGCGCGAGGTGCTGACCGGCTGGCCGGGCTGGGGGCCGCTGGCTCCGATCTTCGAGCGGGAGCCCTCCAAGGGGTGGGCGGCCGTCGGTGAGGATCTGGAGGCTCTGCTCGGCGCCGAGGCCGTGAGTGTCGGCAGTCGGCAGTGTGACAACGCGTTCTTCACCAGCCCGGCTGTCGCCGGCCATGTGTGGCGGCTGCTGGCGGGGGCCGGGTTCACCGGAGGGCGCGTGCTGGACCTGGGGTGCGGGCACGGCCGGTTCGCCCTGTCCTGCCCTGACGGGCTCGACGTCGAGTACCACGGTGTCGAGATCGACCCCACGAGCGCGCAGGTTGCCCAGCTTCTCAACCCGCACGCCCGCATCCTCTGCCAGCCTTTGCAGGAGGTCACCCTCCCGGCTGGCGGGTTCGACGTGGCGGTGGGCAACGTGCCCTTCGGCTCGGGATGGATCCACAGTCGCCACGGGTCGGCGCGGAACCTGCACGACTACTTCCTGATGCGGGCGGTCGACGCCGTGCGCCCGGGCGGCCTGGTCGCGGTGATCACTTCCCGCTACCACCTCGACGGCCGTGGGGGCTTGTCGACGGTGCACGACAAGGCCCGGTTCGTCGGGGCGCTGCGGCTGCCGTCGAAGGCGTTCGCCGCCGAGGGCACCGACGTGGTCGCCGATCTGGTGGTGCTGCAGGTCCGCGACCTGCTCGACCCCGCTGACTCGCCCGACGCCGACGGGAGCTTCGAGCACGCCCAGTCGGAGGTGACCGAGCCGGTCCGCGCGACCGGCAATCACGTCTACCCGGCCCATGTGGCCCGCTACTTCGCCGACCGGCCGGAGCTGGTCGCGGGGCAGATGCGGGTCACCGGGCACTTCCGCAACAACCTGGCGGTCGTCACCCGCAAGCCTGAGGAGATGATCGGCCGCGCGTTCGCCGCGTTGGCCGACGAGATGCCCTCCTACGTCGCCCGCGGTACCGACTTGCGCTGGGCAGAGGCGGAGATCCTGGTGGATGCCGAGGGGCGGGCCGAGGGGTCGTTCCACCTCGTTGCCGGCGAGGTGCACCAGGTCGTCAACGGCGAGCTGACGTCTGCCCGCGGAGGGGCCGGGAAGGAGCTCGGGGCGCTGGTCCGGTTGCGTGATGCGGTGCTGGAGCTGCTGGCCGCCGAGTCCGACTGGGCCAGCCCGGACTCGGTGCTGGAGCCGCTGCGCTCCGAGGCACTACGGCTGTACCGCGACTACGTGGACTCGTTCGGGCCGCTGAACCGCTCCACCGTCATTGACGGGCCGCTGGATCCGGAGACCGGCCAGCCCTCCCGTCGGGTGCGCCGTCCCCGCATGGGCGGGTTCCGGGCCGACCCGCAGGCCGAGATCGTGTTCGGGATCGAGCGGTTCGACGACGCCTCCGGCGAGGCGGCCCCGGCGGCGGTGCTGCTGCGGCGCACCAACCGTCGTCCTGTTCTCGTCGACCGGGTCGCCACCCCCGCCGAGGCGATCACCGTGTCACTGGCTCGGCGCGGCTGTCTGCACGTGCCGACCGTGGCCGGGCTGCTCGGCATCCCGGACTCCGAGGTGCCTGCGGTGCTCGGCGCACTGGCGTTCCGTGACCCGCAGACCGGTGATCTGGTCCCGGCCGGGGACTACCTGTCGGGCAATCTCGCCGACAAGCTCGACGCAGCCCGCGACGCCGCAGCCTTCGACGGTGCTTTCCAGCGCAACGTCGATGCCCTCACCGAGGCGTTGCCTGCCCGTCTGGGGCCGGAGGAGATCAGCGTCGCGTTCGGCGCGTCCTGGCTGTCGCCCGACGACATCCGCCACTTTCTGACCGGCGAGATGGGCTACAGGAGCGTGTCGGTCAGCTACACCGCGGCGGTGGCCTACTGGGACGTCGACCCGCTCGGTCGAGGCGAGGCGGCGGCTGAGGCCACCTACGGGACGTCGCGGATGACGGTGGCGGAGATCGTCGCCGCGGGCCTGAACGGCGGCACCCCGGTCGTGTACGACGAGGTGTGGGACGAGCAGTCCGGGAAGGTGCGCAAGGTTCGCAACGCTGGCGAGTCGGAGCTCGCGGCCGACCGGCTGGTGGCGCTGACGGAGGCGTTCACGGTGTGGCTGTGGTCTGACCAGTCGCGGGCCGAGAGGATCGTCGAAACCTACAATCGCCGGTTCAATTCGGTGGTGCCCCGTCAGGCCGACGGGAGTTGGCTGGAGTTTCCGTCCATGTCGCCGGAGGTGACGCTGTGGGATAACCAGCTGCGCGGTATCGACCACGTACTGCGGTGTCGCAGTCAGGCCGCGATGCTCGCCCACGCGGTCGGGGCCGGTAAGACCCGCGCGGCCCTGGGACTGTGCCTCAAGCTCCGCGAGTACGGTCTGGCGAACCGTCCGCTGGTGACCGTCCCGAAGGCAGTCTTGGAGCAGTTCGGGCGGGAGGCCCGAGCCACGTTCCCGACGGGCAAGTTCCTCGTCGCCACCGAGGAGCAGGTCGCCGGCCGGGCCAAGCGCCGGTTCGTGGCCCGTGCCGCCGCCGGCGACTGGGACGCGATCATCGTCTCCCACGAGACGTTCACTTCCCTGTCCGCCGACCCGCGCGTGGAGATGGATTACCTGACCGAGGAGCTGGCGGCTCTCGAGACCGGCGAGGAGAACGGCGCAGGCGCCCGCGGGGCGAAGGCTCTGGCCGCACGGCGGCGGGCCCTGGAGAACCGGGTGGCAGCGCTGCGGGAGGCCCGCCACGACCCGGACTCGCTCACCTTTTCGATGCTCGGGGCCGATCACGTGGTGGTCGACGAGGCACACCTCTTTAAGGGGCTTCCGGTAGCCACCCGCACGTCCGGGCTCAGCAACTCTACCTCGCAGCGCGCGCTGGACCTGCTTATCAAGATCACCAGCCTGTCGGCGCAGCGCCCGGGCCAGGCGGTCGCGACCGTCATGTCCGGCAGCCCGTTCTCGAACTCACTGGCGGAGGTGTACACCTGGGCGCGGATGTGCGCCCCCGATCTTCTTGACGGCGCGGGGTGTCGGAACTTCGACCAGTGGGCGGCGACGTTCGTGCAGTGGCAGACCGTGATCGAGACCTCTCCCGACGGGTCGGGGTTGCGCACGAATACCCGCCCGGCGCGGATCCGCAACGCCCCGGAGGCGCGCACGATGATGCGCGCGTTCACCGACATGCTGCCCTCTGCGGAGCTGCCGATCGAGCGGCCTGACGTTCAGCGGCACTTGCTCGTCGCCGAACCGTCGACCGCTCAGGTCGAACACATGAGGTCCCTGTCGGAGCGGGTAGAGAAGTTGCGGCTGGCCGGATTCCGCAACGAGAAGGGCGGCGACAACATGCTGCGCGTGTGCAACGACGGCCGCGCTCTCGCCCTGGACCCGCGTCTGGTCGGGGTCGCCGCGCGGTCGCCGAAGCTCGTTCTGGTCGCCGACCGGATCGCCGCGCACCACCACGAGCATGCCGACCGGCTCTACCCGGGCAGTGATGTCCCCGGCACGTTCCAGCTCGTGTGCCTGGATCTTGGCGCCCCGCACGAGTCCGACGCCCGCACCTACGGCCGCCTGCGGTCACTGCTGGCTGAGCGCGGCGTCCCGGCCAGCAAGGTGCGGTTCATTCAGGAGGCCCGTACCGCCAAGGCCCGCGAGGAAGTGTTCGCCGCCTGCCGCGACGGCCGCGTCTCCGTCCTGGTCGGCAGTAGTTCTACAGCCGGGCTCGGTGTGAACGTGCAGGCCAGGCTGTCCGCTCTGTACCACGTCGATTGCCCGTGGACCCCGGCGGCGAAGACGCAGCGAGAAGGTCGCGCGGTGCGGCCCGGCAATCTTAACGCGCAGGTGCAGATCGTCGACGTGGTCACCGAGGGCACGTTCGACGGGCTGGTGACGGCGGCCGTGGCGCGCAAGCACACGATGATCGAGCAGATGTACACCAACGCCCCGATGAACCGTGAGGTCATCGACGTCTCCGGTGACGCCGTGTCCCTCGCGGAGGTCAGCGCAGCAGCCACCGGGCACCCGGAGCTGATCGAGCAGGCCGAGCTCGCCGCTCAGGTGCAGAAGCTGCGCATCGCCCGCTCGTCGCACAGCGCGCAGGCACAGCAGATGCGCGTCCAGGCCGAGCACCGGCAGGAGACCGCCCGGCTGGCCGAGGAGACCGCCGCCGGGCTCGACTGGGTGGCGCGGGAGCTGCCCCACCGGCAGCGCACGCTGACCCGCGAGCAGGCCGCCGAGGCCGCCGAGCGGCTGCGTCCCCGGGATTCTCGGACGTTCCGGTTCGGTGAACTCACCCTGGCCCGGGGAGAGAACAGGTCGCGGGTGGTGGTCCGCCGCTATGGGATGTTGTTGGCCCGCCTGGAACTTCCGCATCCAGTCCCCCGCACGGTCGCCGGGTTCGCCGATGCTCTGTACGAGATGGTCGGCCGGTGGAGTGCCGATCTGCCCGACCAGATCGCCCGTCTGCGCGAGCGTGCGGCCGCCGAGCGTGCCGAGTCCGCGCGGCTGCAGGAGGTCGCCGACACGATGGCCTTCCCCCGCGAACGTGAACTGCTGACCGCACAGGCGAGGCTCGCCGAGCTGACCGCCCGGATCGAGCAGATGGCCGCCGAGCAGTCGGCGGCGTAGCCGCCCCGGGCCGGGCCCGGTCCGCACCCCGGAGTGTGGGCCGGGTTCCGTTCTGGCTGCGCAGCCGAGGTGCGGACAGCCGCGCGGCCTGCCGGTGCCGAGGTGCCGAGGTGCCGCGTGAGGGGTAGGGCACACGAGGAAGGCCCCGGCCACCTGGCGGTGGTCGGGGCCTTGCCCGGTGAGTGTGCCTAGGAGAGCACCTGGGCGCACAGCCCGTGCATGAGGTCGGTGATCCTGTCGATGAAGGTTTCCGCCTCCATCACCACCTGCATCTGGCCGCGATTGGTCGCCGACTTCTTCCACTGGCGCCCCAGGTGGCTGGCCTCGGCGAGAGCGCGCAGGGCCGACCCCTTGTCGCCGACCTTGTCCGCCATCTGCGCGTCGGCGATCTTCGCGACGACCAGCGAGCGGTAGACCGAGGTGCTGACCCCCTCCACGGACTCGAGCGAGTCGGTGACGGTGCTGACGGGAATGGTGCTCATGGCTGCCTCCTAGTAGGCGTCGAGCGGGCCGACCCGGTGTCGGCCGCTGTGCCTCCATCCGATCAGTGGATCGTCGTGGTGCAGCAGCCTCGTCTCGGGGCGGCTCTGGCGGCCCGCCCACCGAACGCCGTGGTCCTGCGCAAGGGCAGGCACGGGCCGGCCTCACCCTCTGCCGGCGGGCGGACAGGCGGGGCGCCCAGGAGCGAATCGGCACACCAACCGGGGAGGCCGCCCTACGCATCCTGGCTGTTCATCGCTCATTTCGGGCGGGGTGAATCGACGTGAATCGTGGTCGGAGTCACCCGGATCACGGTCGGGGAACGCAGAACCGCGGCCCGGTGAGCGGGGGCTCGCCGGGCCGCGGTGTCCGGGCGGTGGGCGGCTAGTCGTTGACGTAGACGACGGCCGGTTCCCGGTAGTTGGGGACGTGAGCCAGCGCCGCTTCGGCGAGGGCGCGCCAGGCGTGGATCTCGCCGTCGATGCTGTCGCCCTCCACGGCGAGCAGCGCGTCGGCGTGCGCCTGCTGGAGCGCGGTGGGCTGCCCGAGCGTCGTCTCGTCCTCGACCTCGAGCTCGTCTTCGTCGAGGACGTACAGCACGCCGAACTCGACGTCGATGCGGTGGAAGCCGGGGTGCATATCCGAGCGTTCGATGAGGCCGCAGCGGATCCGCTCATCGTCACGGATCAGGATGTCGCCGGCGCGCAGCGCGTCGCCTCGCCGGCGGGTGGTGGAAGTCGTCATCGCTATCTCCTTCGGTGGGCGGGTGCGCCCGTCGGGGTCGGGTTGGGGCGTCGCTGACTTTGCCTGCACGCCCCGGCGGTGCAGTAGCCGCTAGAAGGCAGGCGTGCGGATGGCCGGAGGTTGTCGGGGCGAGCCCGGGTCTGGACAGCCGGCGGTAGGAGAAGCCGGGGGCGGGGCCGTGCGGCCCCGCCCCCCTATGTGTGGCGGCTACCGGTCGTGGTCCGTGGCGGCCGCCGCGGTCAGCCCCTGCCCCACGTGCACCGTGTTGTCGCCGACGAGGGTGCGGGCGGCGCGGCAGTCGTTGACGTCAAGCAGGATGGTTGTGCCCTCGGGGGCGTCCACGAGGACCGTCACCGCGTCGGGAACGCTCGTCGAGGCGTGGGTGTGGACCTGAACTCCGGGGTGCCCGGCAACCTCGCAGGAGGTGACCGTCCCGGCGGGGTCGCGGGGGCTGGCTGCGTCGGGGTCGGCGCTGATCCGGCAGGTCAGGCCGTGGGCGGTCAGGGTGGCGGTCTCGGTGCTGGTGGCGGCGGTCAACTCGGCCATGACGGTATCGACGACGGCGTCCCACACGTGGGCTCTCAGCGCGTCCAGGCCGCCGGTGGCGAGGGATTCTTCGAGCTTCCAACGCGGCAGGTCGATGGCGTCGATGGCGGCGCGCACGCGGGTGACGATCTCGTGTTCGTCGGCGGTTGCCGGTGTGGGGGCAGGGTGCATGGTGGCTCCAATCGGTGGCTGTTGGTTCGGATACGTCTCGGTGGGTTCTCGCGATGTGCCGCATCGCGCGGGCGGCGCGGGCGGTTACTGGTGGGTGGCGGTGATGAGCGTGTGGACCTGCGCGGCCCAGGCGTGGACGTGGAGTCGTCTGCCGAGCCAGGGCAGGGCTGCCAGGGGGTACCAGCGGCCGTCATCGACCACTGCGGTGTAGCGGCGATCCAGAGCTGCCAGGTCTGCGGCGGTGGCGGCCGGGAACACGCTCGTCACGCCGGGGGCGTCGATGTAGATCGTGTCGCCGTTGCGGCGGGTGTCGGCATGCCCGAACGGCAACGCGAAGCGGTGCACGCTGGTGGGCCGTCGGGCGGTCGCCGTCACCCCTGCCCTGACGTCTGCGGCGCGGCCAGCGCGGCAGGCGTCGCAGAGCGGCGAGCGAGCGTGATGCGGCGGTACGGGGCGGTGGCGGCCGCGCCGATGGCCTTGCGCTGCGCCCATCCTGACAGGGGGGCCACGAGTGCGTTCAGCAGGGCCGCCAGGCGGCGGCACACGCCGTCGGTCACGACCAGGGCGACGCCGGCAAGGAACACCGACAGGGCGATGGTGGCCGGGTTGAGCGGCATCGCGGCCAGGAAGTCCCAGCCATCGCCGGCCAGGGCCGTCAGGTCGTCACGCGTCTTGGCCGCCAGCTCGTGGGGCCACAGGATGTCGAACATGGGGGTCTCCGTTCATTCGAGGAGGGCGGTGGTGTTCCGCTCGTTGCTCGTCAAGCCTCCCCCGGCCTCGTGCCGATGCAGCACTGGGCGCCGCCTCCCGCTGCGCGGTGTGGTGTTCGGTCCGGACAGCGCGGCCGGTAGCGCTGTCCGGGTCGGGCTGCCGGCCGCGGGTCAGTCCTGGCGGCGCGGTTCCCAGCCCTGCCGGCGGGCGCGATCCTGGCGCTGCCGTTGCCGGCGATCCATGTGGCGGTAGAGGTTCTCCAGTGAGTCGCGCATGGCGTCCGGGTCCTGCCCGTGCTCGCCGGCGTCCTGCACAACCTGGGTGATGAGCCGGAGGGTGTCGGGGCGTTCGCTGGGGAGGCCCCAGAAGCTGTCGATAGCGTCGGCCGCGACATTGGCCGCGGTCGTCGCGTCGGCGCCCGGGCGGCTCAGCAGCGCGAGGAGGAGGCTTTCGCGGGACCAGGGAACGACGGCAGCGAAGTCGATGACGGCCCCATCAGCGCCGCTCCACCGGGTGGTCGCGGCGATGCGGCCTGCCCAGTCGACGCTGAGATCCAGCCGGGAGCCGGCGGGGTGGGTGCCGGCGAAGGTGCGGGCGCGGCGTAGCCAGCGGTGGGGCAGCGGGGGCTCGAACACCCATCCCTCGTAGCGCGCGAAACTCCGGACGAGGTCGTCGGGGTCGAGCAGGCCGGGGTTGTGGCGGGCGTTCATCGGTGTCCCTTCGGGCCGCGCGTCGGGGTGGCTGGCCTCTAGTGTCCCAGGCGCCCCGCAGTGTGCGGGGCGCCTGGTCCTTGCGCCGGCGCGTCAGGCGACGCCGCGGATGGGGCTCTCCCAGGGGTTGTCCTTCCACCGGTCACCGCGCTCGATCAGGCCGTCGTCGCGGCGTCGGTAGATGCCCTCCCTGGCCTCGCTCATGCCGACGCGCATCATCTCGCTCAGGTCGGTGTAGTCGGCGGCCTCGTCGGGGTGGAGCAGGCCGATGCGGGCCCCTCCCCATGCGCCGACGGGGCAGGACTCGCCGCGGAAGTCGCCGCCGCCGCGGCCGCCGTCGGTGGAGGAGACGGCCAGCAGGACCGCGAGTGCGGTGAGCGTGCCACCGCGGCCTCCGGTGACGGCGAAGACTCCGGCGCGGCGGTCGTCGCCGAACTCGGCGGGGTCGATCTTCTCCCGTTCGTCGAGGTTGACGATGACGCGCGGCTCGGTGTCGGTGTCGGGGGCCATGGCCGACTCGTAGAAGTGATGCGTCGTCTTGGTCCCCTGCTGGCGGTTTACCAGGTCGTAGCTCTTCTTCTCGTAGGTGGCCAGTCCGGCGGTAGTGGTGGCCTTGCGGGCGAGCCAGCCGACGTTGCGCCAGGCGGGCTTGACGCCGTGCTCGGCGGCCAGCCGCTCCGGGTGGTTGATGGCGGTGTACAGATGCTCGGCGCTGATGCCGGCGCGCAGCGTGTTCTCCGCGTCCAGGTCGTCGGACTGGGCGTAGTCGCCGACGATGGCGATGCGCTCGCCGTGCCAGGCCCCGTCGAGCAGGGTGACCAGGGCACACATGGCGGCGCTGCCCTGCCCGAACTCCATGAGCTTGACGAAGTCGCCGGTCGAGCGGGGGCTGAAACCCATCCGCTTGTCGAGGTTCGCGATCACGTGGTACTGGCCCATCGTCTCTCGCCTGCCTTCCCGCCCGGGCCGGTCGCGGTGACGCCTGGATGCGTCGAGGGTGGTCGCCCCGGCTGGGCGACACTGATGGTTCCGGTGGCCTGCGGCGGTGCAGCAGCCCCGGGCCGGGCCTGCTGTGCGGGTAGGCCCGGATCGGCTCACGGCAGGTAGGTCGGCAGCATCCGCTTGTTGGCGCGGTGGCAGTACCAGCGGTCGGCGGCGGGGCCGGTGAGGGGCCGGACAAGGAACAGCTTGCGGTCGCGGTGATGGATGGACGGTCCGCGTGCGATGACCTCGGCGGCGTCGACGACGTAGCCTCCGATGGTCGCCAGGATGATTCCGTTCGTCTGTTCGAGGGTGTTGGCGGCGGCGGGGCTGACCTCCCACGCCCCGGTGCCTTCGAGGCCGGAGCCGGGGACGGCTTGCAGCTGGGGTCGGCCGGTGGCGGCTAGGTGCTGGTTGAGGGTGGTGAGCATCGGGTGGCCCTGGGGGTAGTAGAGGCCACCTGCGGTCGGGCCGTCGGGGTTGACTGGGCAGCGCAGTGTCGGCCGGTCGGTCGGACAGGTGCGGGTGTGCTGGGCAGCGAGCTGGTCGACGGCGGCCTGGGTTGGCTTGCCGTTGGCGGTCACGGCGAGATGGCCGGCTGTGATGAGGCGGTCGATCACGCCGACGGAGACGCCGAGGGCGCGGGCGGCGGAGGTCTTGTCGCGGTAGGGGGGCATGTGCGGACTCTTTCGCTGGCAGTGAGGTTCTAATGGGGCGTTTCTCGTGGTGCCTTTCTAGTGTTGCATTTCTCGCGTGGCGTTTCTAGTGATGTGTGTCTAGCAGGTCGTTTAATCGCCCATGCAGGTGGATGGTCGCTCTCGGCCACGACATCGCCCCTCCATGAGCGAAAGGGGCACCGCCCGTAGGCGATGCCCCGCGTCGAACCCGACCCCGTCACTCCCACAGGGCGCGGATCTGACCCTTCTCCGGCGGCGCGATCACGTCGAACCCGCAGGAGGCGACGGCCAGGAACGTGCCGTCGATCTCGACCACGTCGCCCACGCTGAGCGAGCGGTTGCAGGCCAGCCGATAGGCGATGGCCCGCTCGTCCGGGGTGCCGTAGGCGGGGTCGTCGCCGACGTTGAACAAGTGGAACATGCGCTCGGCCAGCTGCTCGCGGCTCATCGCCTGTTCGTCGGCGGTCAGGGGCAGCTGGAAGCAGTGCCGGAGCGGGTGTCCCGTCCGGTAGCCGTCGACCATCGCCATCCGGTCGGGGTCGGCGTTGAGGTACACGTGCGCCAACGGGGCGTCCGGGGTGATCGGGAGCAAGGTCATGGCGGGCCTCCTGGGTCTGTGGGGTGGGCGGGTGGTGCTCCCCCACTGTCGGCCCGGCGTCGGTAGATGCAGCAGTTCCCGGCGTCGCCACCTGCGGTGGCAGCTGGCACTCGACGGACAGGGGAGGACCGTCCGGCCGGGCGGATCGGCGCATCCGCGGCGCCACCCCCCGGCGCGAGGGGCGGCGACGGGTGGGGTCAGGCGGAGAGCGCGCGTCCGGCGTCGGCGAGCCTGTGGTTGAGCAGCGTGGTGAGTCCGACGGCGAGCTGCCGCCAGGTCGGGGGGCAGGTGTCACCCTGGTGGTCGCTCCACCGGAGCACGAGTCGCAGGTTGTCGATGTAGGTGCTCACCGACACTGCGGGCGCTACCCACACCTCCACGTTCAGGGCGGCCTCGTTGAGCACGTCGCCGTCCGCACCGCGCTGGTAGTAGGCGTTGACATGGCCTCCGCGGATGCCGTCGCGGGCCCAGACGCCGGCACCGTCGAGCTCGTCGATGACGTAGTACAGGGCGTCGAGGGCTGGCACGTCGCGCGGCCAGAAATGGCCCTTGCACGCCTCCGGCGGCAGGTAGGCGCCGACCGTCCCGGCCAGCTCACGGTCAAGCTCATCGTCGACGGCGCCCAGGTCCAAGGCCAGGACCGTCGCGGTGGGGATCTCGCTGGTAGTCATCGGTGGTCGCCTCCTGCCGTCACAGCCCGGAAGGGGCGTCGTCGATGGTCACGGTGTCGATGCGGGCGGCCACATCGTCGAGGTCGAGGTACCCGGCTACGTCGACGTTGAGCTGCGCGGCGACGGCCTCAGTGATGTGCTCGAGCAGTTCGGCCCGCCATTCATCCAGCCGCTTGGGCAGCTGGATCGGGTCGGCCGGGTCCGGCAGCAGGTGGTCGGGAACATTGATGGTGACGTTGAGGGTGACGGTCGCCGGGGTGGTGGTCTGGCTCATAGCGGGCTCCTTCGGGGTCGGGCTGGTGGGCCTCCACTGTCTCCCGCGCTCTCGCCGGTGCAGCAGGCCCGCAGCCGGCGTCCTCGAGGCGGAGGCACGGTGGGGCGCGCAGCCCGGACAGTCTCACGCGGGTTCCAGCGGCGGTGCCGCCGCGACCCCTCCGTCCTAGATGCGTCCGCCGAGCGCCCGCGTCTGGTCGTCGTAGGCGGCCTGCCGTTCGGGAGCGGATTCCTCGTACTGCTCGGCCTGTTCGTCGAGGTCGCAGATCAACTCGTCGGCGACCTCGTCGGGAAGCGGGTCGGTGTCGGCGCCGAGGTTGACCTCGAAGGTGGCGGCGATGCTCTCGGCCTGGGCGCGCACGAAACGCCGGCTGGCCCCGTAGCGGCAGTACTCGTTTGTCAGGGATGCGATCGTGTGGGTGTCGGTGGCGTCCATCAGGTTCTCCTCGTCGACTCGTTGTTGACTGGAATGGTTCCCGCTCGCCGCGCGTATGCAGCAGCGCCCAACGCAGCAGCGGCCACCACGGTCCACACGATGGCGAGGCCTGCGGGATTGGGTGGCGTGTTGCCTATGGCCGGGGTCTGGATGGTGAACATGGCGCACCAGATAGCCAGGACGATCACGGCGGCCGCCGTCATGCGTACCTTCGTCCCAGGCCAGTCGAGGCGGCAGCGGCGCAGGATCACCATGGTGATGACGGCGATCAACAGGAAGGAGATCATCGCGACGATCGCTGCCACCCATCCGAGGAGGCCTCCGCTGCCGGTCTCCTCCCACTGCCGACCAGCCAGGTACGCGCAGGCCACCGCGCCGGCCATGGGGGCGAGCGTGCCGGCGAGCCAGATGCCGGCCTGGATCACGGGGACGGCTTCGTCGATGAGGGCGTAGCGCGCGTTCGGGTCGGGCTGTCTGCTGCTCATGGGTCTCCAATCGGGGTGGGTGTCAGTGGGACCGTAGTTGCGGGGTACGACTGCCGGCGCGAGTCAGGCGCTCGCCGAGTCTGCGGGGCGGGCGGTGTAGGTGGTGATGCGGTCGTCTGCAGAGCGCATGATGATCAGATGCTGGCCATGGTCGCGGCCGAACACCTCGTCCAGCTGGCCTCGTGTGGTTCCCAGAAGATTCCAGGGGATGACGTCACCGGCGTAGAGGGCCACGTCGAACACGTCGAACCCGTCGATGGTGTCGCCGTCTGCCAGGTGCAGCGTTCGGGGGTGCATGTCCAGGCCAGAGGGGTTCTCGCCGTCGCTGTCGCAGGCAGCCCATTCGGCGCCGACGACAGTCTCGAGATCGGGTTGAGCCCGACGGGTGAAGGCGATGACGGTGTCCAGCAGGAGAGTCCCCCACCGCTGGCGAAGCTCTTCGCGCACCGCCATGGCCAAACCGATGGCGCTGTCGGAGGTCCAGGAGAAGGCGAGGGTGGAGTGCTCGTCCTCGCCGGACCGGGCGGAGGTGACGGTGGCGCGGAAGCCGTGCAGGTGCTCGTTGTAGTCGTAGGACTGGGAGAGCAGCAGTTCGATGGCTTCGTAGTGGAGCTTGAAGTGGGCCTGCAGATGGCCGGCGGGTTCGGTGGTGATGTTGAGCGTGAAGTGCTCTCCGGGCAGGGCAGGAAGGCTCATTGCCGGTGCTCCGTTCGGTTCGGGGGCGGGTTGCTGGAGTCATCCTCTGCCCCTTCTGCGCCGGTGCAGCAGGCCTCGGTTACTGCGCTGTGGGCATCTCGATTCGGTGGTCGGCGATGGCGTCTGCGAGAGCGTGGTCGTGGGTGATCAGCAGGACCCCCAGACCCAGGTCGGCTCGGGTGCGCAGGACGGCGGCGATGGTGGCGGTGGTGGCCGGGTCGAGGTGGGCGGTGGCTTCGTCGGCGATCAGGTAGTCGGGGTGTTGGGCTAGAGCGCGGGCCAGGCAGGCGCGTTGGAGCTGCCCGCCGGAGACCTCGCGGGGCCGCCGGTGGAGCAGGTCCAGGGTCAATCCCACTTCCGCTGCTGCCGCGTGTACGTCCAGCTGGCGGCTGGTGAGGCGGGCTGGCAGGGCGATCATCTCGGCGAGCGTGTGGTGGGGGTCGGCGGCGGACAGCGGATCCTGCGCCAGGAGAGCGGTCGCGGGGTCGAGGCGGCCACGCCGCGCGGTGACGGGCTGGCCGTCGCGGGTGACGGCGCCGGAATGTGGGGCGAGCAGGCCGACGAGAAGGCGGGCCAGGGTGGACTTGCCGGCTCCGGAGGGGCCGACGAGGGCGGTGATGCTGCCGGGTGCGACAGTCAGGCACACCTGGCCCACCGCCGCTCGAGTCGCCCCCGGATACCTGTAGGTGACGTTCTCGGCGCGCAAGCTCATCGTGACGCTTCCATGAGCCCGGTCTCGAGTCGCTGGACCGCAGGAGGCCATAGCACGTCCAGTCCCCTGTCTGGCCAGGGGTTACGGGACGGGTCGACGCCGGTCAGGGACGGAGGGGAGCCGGGCAGCGGCCGCAGACCGTGCGCGGGCAGGGCGGCCACCAAGGCGCGGGTGTACGGGTGCCCGGACCCGGCCAGCAACTCCTGGGCGGGACCGAGGTCGACGAGGTGTCCGGCGTAGAGGACCGCGACGGTGTCGGCGATGCCGGTGGCGGCCAGGGCACGAAGGTCGTGGGAGACCACCAGCACGGCCGCGCCGGTGTCGTCCGCCAGGGTGCGCAGGAGCGTCAGGGTCGCCCGGGTGGCTTCGGTGTCCAGGCTCGAGGTCGGCTCGTCGGCGACGATCACCGCCGGGTCGCAGGCCAGGGCTGCGGCGACAGCGGCGCGTTGAAGCTGTCCGCCGGACAGCTGGTGCGGGTACCGGTCGGCCAGGGCCGGGTCCAGGCCCGACCGCCGGCAGAGCTCGTCGACGGTGGCCGATACGTGGTGAACGGCGCGGATCTCGGCGAGCTGGCTGCGCAGATGCCGGGTCGGGGTGAACGCCGCGCTCGGGTTCTGCGGCACGTGCCCGACTCGGCCCGCCCGCACTTGCCCTGCGGTGTGGGCGCTGGAGGGAAGGAGCCCGGCGATCGCGGCGGCGAGGGTGGACTTGCCGGCACCAGACTCCCCCACAACCGCGAGCACCCGACCGGGTCGCGCGGCCACACTCAGGTCGGTGACGGCGTGAACCCACCCCCCACACGGCGAGGGCAGCCGCACGGTCAGGCCGTCCACCGCCAATCCGTCACCGTCGCCGGTCTCGAGGCCCACCGGCGGGCCAGCGAGCCGGCGGCGGCGGGACGGCCGCAGTGCGGCAATCGCCGCGGTGACCGCGATCAGCACCGCGGACGGCGCGACGAGCGGCCACCACTGTCCGTCGAGCAGACCAGCCCGGGAGGCGTGGATCAGGGTGCCCAGACTCGCCTGTTCCGGAGGCAGGCCGACGCCGAGGAACGACAGGGTGGATTCGTGCCAGATGGCGTGCGGCACCATCATCACCACCGCGATCCCGGACTGCGGGGCGACCGCCGGCAGCACGTGGTGGCGCACCACCTGGGTGCGGCTGGCGCCGGCGGCGCGGGTGACCGCGACGTAGTCCGAGGCCATCACCTTCTGCGTCTCGGCACGCACGATCCGCGCCAGCGTCGTCCAGTGCGTCAACGCCAGGGCGATGATGATTGCGGACAGGGAGCCGCCGAACAGGGCGACCACGACGATCGTGGCCAGCAGGTGCGGCACGGCGGCCGCGGTGTCGGTGACCCGCATGACCACCGCGTCGATCCACCCCCCGCTGGCGGCAGCTAAGGCCCCGACGAGCACGCCGATGACGGTGGCGGCCACCGCCACGCTCACCGCGACGGTCAGCGACACCCGCAGCGCTTCGGCCACCCGCACCGACACGTCGAACCCCAGGCTGTCGGTACCGGCCAGGTGCGGCCATCCTGGCGCTTGGCGGGCCCGCTGGTAGTCCGAGGCGCCCCACCCGGTCGGCGCCAGGGCCGGCCAGCACACCGCGTACACCGCGACGGCGACGAGCACCGTCGCGGGCAGTGGCCAGGGCCGGCCACGACGGGCCCGCGGAGCGTTCCTGGCGTCATCGCGGTCGGTCATCGTGTCCTCTCCTCGGTGCGGGCGTGCTCAGGTTCGGGCGCGGGTGGCGACCGCGGCCCAGATGGCGGCGCAGGCGGCGCTGCGGGTCTCGTCGTCGATGGTGCGGGCGATCAGATCACGCAGGAGAACTCCGGTGTGCAACGCCTCGGTGGAGTGGAGCTGGCAGTAGTCGCTGGTGTCGAGGTCGGCGATGAGGCGGGCGTAGACGTCGGCGCGGACCTGGGCGACATGCTCGAGGTGGATGGTGGCCCAGTCGGTGATCTCCTCGTCGCACCACTCGGCGAACAGGTACTCGAAGAACTCGCCGGTCGGCGGGGCGACCTCCCGCAGCGTCACGGGCTGCATCCCGAGCCGGGAGAACACCACGGTGTCGTCGTGGGTGGCGTCCAGGTCGCGAGTGTCGCGGGGCGTCGGCTCCGGGGATGCGCAGATGATCTGCGGGTCCAGCTCGGTCGGTGGAAACAGGGTGGGGGTGTGCATTGCGGGGCTCTCCCTCGGGTCTCGGTGCGTGATGGCACCACCGTCCCGCCCCGGCCGGGGTGTGCAGCAGCGAGCGGCCAGGTCACGCATCGACGGTCACCCTCGGATCGGCCAGCAGGAGGGCACAGTCGGCCAGCCAGGTGCCGGCGACGATCGCAGCAGCGGTGAGGGCGGAGACCGCGGCGAGCATCACGAGATCCGCCCCCAGGGCGGCGTCCACGGTCGCGGCGGCCAGTCCGGGCCAGGCGAACACCTCCTCCACCACCAGGGCCCCGACGATCACCTCGGGCAGGCGGGCCCCGACGAGCGCGATCAGCGGGGTCCACGACACCGGGGCGATGTGCCCGGACAGCACCGTCCGCCGCGGCAGGCCCCGCGCTCGGGCCTGACGTACCGGCAGCGAATCGTGGGCGGCGAGCACCGACTGCCGCACGACCAGCGCCATCCACGGCAGCTGCGAGGCCGCCAGGACCACCGCCGGCAGGATCAGGTGCCGCGCCACCGACCCGGCAGTGGGGTCCTGCCCGGCCTCCCACCCGCCGGCGACGGGAAGCCAGCGCAACCCGACGGCGAAGATCGCGGCCGCCGCGAGCGCCGCAACGAACGTCGGCACCGCAGACAGGACCACGGCGACACCGGCCAGGGCCCGGTCAGCCCAGCCGCCGGGCCGGCGGGCGGCGACCAGGCCGACGAGGATCGCCGTGGCCAGGGCCAGGAGCAGTCCGGTGACGGACAGGCCAACCGTCCACGGCAGACGCTCGGCGACCACGTCCAGCACCGGCTGCCGGTAGGTGTGCGACAGGCCGGCATCCCCGCTGGCGGCGCCGATGATCCAGTGCCACCACGCCTGCCACCACGGGGCGTCCACACCCAGTGCCTGCGCCGCCGCGTCGCGGGTCTGTGCGCCGGCGAACTGGACGTTGTCGCCCAGGTAGGCGGCCAGCGGGTCCAGCGGCGACACCGCGGCCAACGCGAACGCCGCCGCGGTCACCGCGACCACGATCAGCGGGGAGATCGCGGCCCGCTGCGCGGTCAACGCCAGCAGGTCGCTGCGCCGCTCCCGTAGCCGGCGAATCATGGCGTCACTGTCCAGTCCCCCAGGGACCACCAGGGACCCCAGGTCACGCCGTGAGCGTGAGGCTCGAGGATCGGAGCGGGCCCGGAGTAGCCGGTGTCGCGAATGGCGTAGGTGTGGCGCAGCGTGGCCAGGACGACGTAGCCCGGGTCGGTGCGGTACTCGTCCTGCACCTGGGCGTACAGGTCCCGGGGGCTGCGAGTATTGGCCGGGTCAGTCAGGGCATCCAGGGCTTGGTCGATGCCGGGGTTGGTCCATCCGCCCGGGTTGTCGAACGGCCCCGACGCGGGCGTCCTCGAGTGCAGGGCTCGGTAGGCCTGGGTGTCGACGGTGTACGGGTTGTCTCCCCCGCCGAGCATGATCGCCACCTGCCCTGCGCGGGCCTCGATCTCGTCCCAGGAGGCGCCCCACAGGGTGACGTCGACACCGATGGCCCGGACCTGGTCGGCGAACGCCGACGCCAGCTCGCGGCGCAGGCTGTCATTGACCGGGTAGGCGACCGTCAGCTCGGCGCGCTGCCCGTCCCGGATCCGCACCGTGGACTCGTCGTCGAGCTCCCAGCCGGCGCCCCGCAGGAGCGCGGAGGCCTCGAAGACCCGGGTGGCCGGATCCATGGGCCCAAAGGCGACCTGGTGGTACTCGGGGTAGGCGCTGGTGATCGGAGTGGTGGCCGCCTGGCCGTGGCCGGACAGCACCTGCTCGACCAGCGACTCTCGGTCCACGGCCATGTTCAGGGCCCGCCGGGCCACCGCCTCGCCGGTGAACGGGTGGTCGACCGGCAGCGATACCCCGCGCCAGTCGGCGGAGTTTACCGACACGACGGACACGCCGTCGCGGCCGTCGACACTGTCTGCCAGGCGCGGCGGGAGCGCAGCGCCGTCGATCTCGCCTGCCAGGAGCTGCTGGGCGCGGGTGTTCTCGTCGGGGACGGCCCGGATGACTATCTCGGTCACGGTCGGGGCGCCGTCGCGGTAGTCGGTGTTGGCGGCGAGGACCGCCTCTGCGGCATCCAGGTGTGTCAGCCGGTACGGGCCGGTGCCGACGGGGTCGGTGTTCAACGTGGATTCGGAGGCGGGGCCGCCGGTCAGCCTCTCCGAGGGGGCGATGCCGACCAGGAGCCGGGAAGTGAACTCGCGGGTGGGGGCCTTGAGGTGGAACACGACGGTGGCCGGGTCGGGGGTGTCGATGCGGTCGATGACGGTGTAGTCGTCGGCTATCGGGGAGGCGGAGGCCGGGTCGGTCACGGCCCGGTAGGTGGCCGCGACGTCGGCGGAGTCGAACGTGGTGCCGTCGTGGAAGCGGATGTCGTCTCGCAGCTTCACGGTCCAGGTGCGGGCGTCGGCCGAGACGTCCGGGTCGCTGGCGGCGAGGGCGGGCTCGAGGGTGGGCAGGGTGGTGTCGTCGTCGGCGGTGGGTCGCAGGAGCCCTTCGTAGAGGGGTGAGACGCCGGTGGAGGAGTAGCCGGCGATCGGGTTGAACTCGCCGAGGTCGTCTCCGCCGGACAGGACGAGTCTGCTCTTGGGCTCACTGTTGGCGGTGTCGGTGGGGGCTGTGCAGGCTGCGAGGGCCAGGGCTGTGGCCAGGGTCGCGCAGGTGGTTAGGGGGCAAGCTTTCAAGGGGTGCCTCCGTGGTGCTGGTTCTCCGATATAGGTGTCTGCCTGGACACCTATATCGAGGGTAGCGCCCCCTCATGTCGCCGCCCTACGACGCACGACCGCTACCGACCGCGGCCAGACGGCACCAGTCCTCTCAGCGTGCGCCGTCCCCCTCGGTCGAGGCCCGCGCCCGCGCCAGGATCCGAGCGGCCTCATCCTCCGCGGCGGCCGTCTCCGCCGCCGACCCGGCCAGTGTGGCGACCAGCGCTTTCTGAATCCGCCCGTCCAGACGGTCGAAGTGGTCGGAGAGTGTGCGCACCACCGTGGCCAAGGCGCGCTCCCCGCCGCTGAGGACCCCACTGTCGGGATCCCACCCCAGCGCAGGCGCCAGCAGTGGATCCTGCTCGAACTTGTCCTGGACCTGCATCGCGGGCTCCGTTCTGTCGTGCCGGTGCCGCCGGGTGGCGGCCTCGGACGATCATCCCGCCCACGGCCGGGAGCCGCTAGGCCCCCGGCCGTGGGCGGCTGGTCAGATCCACTCGAACGTCTCGCCGATCAGGTCGGGCTGATCGCCGCAGGCGACGACCTCGGCGAAGTAGCCCGCGTGGTCGTGGTCGAAGTTCCCGCTACCGGTGTGCTCGAACAGCACCTCGTCGGCCCACTCCCGCAGCGCCGTCTCGTCGCCGACCGCGGCGGGCGCCACCTCCACGGTGTCGGTGTGCACGGACTCGACGCCGTCGTACACGTCGGTGAACTTCACGGTGATCTGCATGGTCTCGTCTCCTCCGCTGGCCTCTGCTTGCTGCCAACGACTCTGCCCGGGCCGCCCCGGGCTGCAGCAGACGCGCGGACGCCGCAACCACAAGGGCTGCGTGCCAGCATGGACCCACCGAGAAACAGGAGGCCAGGGTGACCAAACCGCACGCACACCACCCACCGGCGACGATCGACCTGCCCGGCTGGGCGACCCGGTTCGACCTGCTCGGCGACCCGACCAGGCTCGCGCTGCTGGCTCACATGCACGACGCCGGGCCGGGCGTGGCCACCGTGTCCGACCTCGCCACAGCGGCGGGCATCACCCGCAACGCCGCCTCCCAGGCCCTGCGCGTCCTCCGCGACCAAGGCTGGGTGCGCGCCGACCGAGACCCGACAGACGGGCGAGCGCAGCGCTACACCCTGGCCGACGACACCGTCCACACGATCCTGCACCTCATGGGCGCCCGCCACGACTGAGAATGAAGAATCACGCCGACAGGTAATCCTCGACGAACGGCGTCGATCTCGATGCGGTGCGCTCCGGGGCCGTACCGGTGAAAGATGCCCCCCCACGGCGTCGGGGTCCACCTCGCCTGCCTCTCCGGCACACTGGCCTGCCGGGACCATCCATTCCCCTTCGATGCTCTGGTGCGCTTCGCCGTGGTAGACGACCGCCTCGAGAGCGAGCACGATCGGGCCGGCTGAGGAGCGCGCCAGGCTCCGGACAGGGCGGCCGGTGATGCTCCGGCCGGCATAGGACCTCACCTCGCCGCGCCGTAGTCTCGGCCGGCTCAGACGTGGCCGATGCAGTTCGCGACGCTGGTGGCTTCGCGGCTGCCGGGCTCGAAGGGGCCGTGCGGCCAGTGGGTGAAGGAGCGGGCCAACGCGTCGACGGCGGTCACCATGGCTGGGCTGTTGAGCTCGGGCACCCACCACACCCCCACCGCTGGGTCGTCTTCGCCGGGCGTGTGGAACTCGACCGCGACGACGAAGCCCTCCGGGGTCTGGCGGGCGGCCGCGCGGTCGGTGTCCAACGGGGTGGTGGGGCTGCCGTCGGCGATCCTGGCAACCGTGTCCGCGGGCACCGTCAGGCACCCCTCCGGCGGCGAGCTCGTCCCGCATCCGGCCGCCACGGTGGCGGCGGCGGACAGGAGCACGGCTGCGGGGCGGAAGGCGACCATGACCCCATCCTGGCGCAAGACCGCTTCCGGCGGATCAGGGATCAGGCGTCGTGGGCGGCAGCCAGTAGACGGTCGAGTGCAGGGTAGGCGGCACGCTGGTCGCGGATACGAGACAGTCGTAGTGCTCGGCTGACTGAGGCGGGCCGGCGATGATCCGCCAGTCCCCCACCCGCCATCGCCACCGGCCCCGAAGTGGTCCCGTGAGCGCCTTGCCGCGCGAGCAGGGGGCGTCGAGCGCAGCCAGGGCCGGCGGCGCGGGCACCGCTCACCCGCGCGGGTCAGCGGTGCCTGTGCCTGGTCAGGCTGCGAAGGGGATGGCTTCGCAGGTGACGTCGGCGCCAGCAGCGGCGAGGGTCGCGAGGGCGGCGTCCAGGTCGGCAGGGGTGGGGGCCTGGCCGAACCAATCACTGTGCAGGCGGTGGATCGCCCGGCACGCGGCGTGGTCGGTCAGGTAGATGGCGCGATGCCGGTCACGGCCGGGGGCACTCACCTGCAGGACCAGCATCTGGTCGTTGGGCCACATCTGACCCGACTCGAGGTGGCGCACCTTGTGGTCGGCGAGTTCGTAGCCCCAGCCCTCGTTGGGGAACAGGACGCGGCCGGTGGCGCCGTTCTCCGCGAGGACCGTGAGCATGCCCTCGATGTAGGAGCTGCACCAGTCTCCGTCCAGGTACGCGGTCACCTCGCCGTCAGTGTTGACGGTCGTGTGCACGGGGTCGGCCGCGTCGCAGCTGACCCGCTCGGCCAGGGCCGCGAGCAGTTCCTCGCGCCGCGCCTCGTCGGTGCTCGCGTCCGAGTAGGCGCTGGCGGCCCACGCGTTCACGGCGCGGGTGGGGATGGTCAGGCGTCCTTCGACGATGGTGGTGTGGCCCATGGTGTCCTCCTGGGGTGCGGGGCGAGGCAGCGGTGTGGCTCCTCGGTGCGCTTCACCTTTCCGGCGGGGTATGCGAGTGCAGCAGTCTGCGCGGCTGACCGCGCCGCCGGCGAGGTGGGGAGGGCAGGCGTATGTGCTGGGATTCGGCGGGCTGCGGACAGCCGTGGGCGTGGGTCGAAAGTCCGGCACCGCGCCACGCTCTCGGTCCGGCGCGGTGCCGGGCCGTGTCGCTACTGGGGGCCCAGCACGTGGGCGCCGTCAATGGTGGTCTCGACCCCGACACGGCCACGGCGGCGCATCACGCTCAGGTAGCGGCGGGCAGCCGGGGTGAGCGCATCGACCGGGCCTGTGGCGTCGAGGAACGCTCCGTCGGTGTCGGGCCGCGTCAGGATGCCGTCCCATTCCAGGGCAGGGGCGAGCTCGCGCAGTCCCATGCCGAACGCTTCGGCCTGGCCTGCCACCGTCGAGCTGCCCGCCAGCGAATCCAGGCGGAAGTGCGCGGCCAAGCGGTCGGCGATCTCCGCCGCGGCAGGGCGGTGGTCCTCCCCCATCGCCGACGGCACGGTGATCGTGACGATGGTCTGGTCGCGCTGCCAGTCCGGCACGTCGGGCACGGTGATCTGCACGGCGGTCTGGGTGGCCAGGTGGGCGTTGATCTGCTGGCACACCCGGGGCGCGAGCACGGCCAGGAACTCGTCCTCGGTGGCGTGCACGGTGTGCGGGCTGGCGATCACGTCGCCGTGCTCGTCGAGGTAGTCGTCGAGCAGGTTCTCGATGAACACCGGCTCGCAGCCGAGCCGCACCAGCGGCCTGCCCGCGTGGCGCAGGACCGGGGAGAGCCACAGCATCGGACCACCGGTGAACCCGTCGTTGTTCACGGTCACGTCCAGCACCAGGTCCAGCCCCGGCGCCCCGGTGACGTTGACCAGCGACGGGCCCTCGTGCCCACCGACGGCCCACATCAGGGGTTCGGTGTAGCGGGAGCCCCAGTAGAAGGCGTCGTCGTCCATGTTCGCCTCCCAGCAGGGGGCGGGGGTGCCGGCGGCGACGTAGGGGCCGGCAGGCGTGATCTGCAGGTCCGACAGGGTGATGTTCATGGGGTCTCCTCCCAGGAGGTGGCTGGCTGGTCTGGCAAGCACTGTCCCCCCGGCGACGTGGCGGGTGCAGCACAGGTGCGATGCGCCGCCGGGAGATCGGGGCGGTCAGTCGTCGCCGGCGGCTGCTTCGGCGACGATGATCTGCACGGCCTCGGCCTGGATCTGGTCGTGCAGGTGGTACAGCTGGTCCTCGGTGCTTCCGCCCGCTGCCCGGTCGATGGCGTCAAGGATGGCCCGGTCCGATGCCTCGGCCAGCATGTCGCTCTCGGCGTCGGTCAAGTGCGGGTTCTCCCATGCCTCCTGCCGCACCGCATCGGCCGGAACAAGCCGCTGCCCGAACGGGGTGGCTGCACGGACCTCGTTGAGCTGCGCCTCCACCGCAACACTAAGCAGCGCCATGAGCATGTACGCCCGGTCGACCACCGGCATGTCCGGGGTGATCTCCCCGACGAGGACGGCGCGGAGGTTGACCACGACGGTCGCCCCGTCGACCGGGCCGACCATCACGCGCAGGTCGGTGTCGTCACCCACGCCGTCGGGTCCGGCGGCGAAGAACGGGGTGACCGTGACGCGGGCGCCGTCGGCGGTCCAGACGTCGGCTGCGGCCAGGTCGTCCAGCAGCCGCCACAGGTCCGTGGGCTCGGCCGTGTAGTGGGTGTCGGAGACACCCCGGGTCGCAGCGTTGAGACGGCCGGTGTCGAGATTGAGCATGTCGGTCTCCTTGGTTTCTCACTCGCCCGTGTCCATCACGGGCTCTGGTCCAAGGCTCTCGACGGCATGGGCGGGTGCAGCAGTCCCCGGCGGAAGGTGGTGGTTCGGCGGGCGGCGGTGCCGGACAGCACTCGGCCCGGGCCGGCACCCGGTACCGACTCCCCCGCCGCCGCGGTGGGCGGCGGGAGATGCCGGTCAGGGCTGCGCGAATCCGATCACCACGTTCAAGTGCTCCACCAACTGGCGGCACTCGTCGGAGGTGAGAGTCGCGGTCTGGCCGCCCACCGATACTGCTGCGCACGGTTCGTCGCGGTGGTCGGCGTCGATTCCGACCATGGCCACCTGTTCGTCGTCGCTGGTCCACAAGACATCTGATGCGTTCATCGTCCGTTCCCTTCTGCCGCGGAGGCAGTCAAGCCGCGACCGCCGGACCGTCCACTACCACCCGATTGCAGTCAGGTAAGAAGGTCGCGAAAGCGATGGTTGGCAGGGCAATCCGGTTCGAGCGGCCGATTTCCTATACCAATAGGGAACACACCGACTTTCGTGTGCAGTCGATGAGCAGGTTCACCCGCCCCGACGGCAGCGGGCTTTACCGCGCACCCAAGGGCTGGTGGATGCGCACCTTTCGTGTCGTCCCAGCGGCTGATACGGCGGCTTGAGCCCCCGCGACGAGAGCCCCGCGTCATGGCTGGCGCGGGGCTCTCGTCTTATGCGGACAGTCGCTGTCCGGCAGTAGCAGTTCGGTCAGACCTAATCGGCCTTATCGTTCGTGCGGCGCCGGTCTGCGGCGCATACGCCATCAGCGGTTGAGCGCGTTCGCATGAAGTTGGTCAATGCTGCTGGCGCAAGTTTCTATGCGTTCCATTAGCCTATTAGCGGACACTCTTTTCCCTGCAATCGTGCGCTCCGATGCCCTTATGGAGGCAATCAGCCGCTTTCGGGCAGCTGCCTGACCGTTTCTGATATATAAGCGTTTGCCCATTTCTTGATCCCAAACACGGACGCGTTTTGAATATTGCTCAATTCTTCGTCGATGTCGTTGTATATAGACAAGTTCCTTTGCGCGCTGACGTTCCAACGATTGCAAACGCCTTGCCTTTCGTACGATTCGTGTTTGGGGTGAAAATGCGCCCCCAGGGTAGCCGGTCGACCGTTTTAGCCCCTCAACGAAGGGGCGGTCGATCTTTCGTCCGGAGTTGAGCGCATGCCTAATGGTATTCATGAAAACGTCCTGCTGGTGGGGGGTCCATACCGACTGACTGTCAGACATGCATCGGATACTATCTAGCGCCTTGTGGGTTTCGAGCCACTTCTGCCATGTAGGGAACCAGCAGTCAGGGTTGAGAGGTTTATTGTTGCCATGTCAGGAGGCCCGTGTGGATCGCTCGGCCCCCCTGGCCGATCTCGGAGCCGGAAGTGCCCCTACGTAGGGGAGGGGGGCCGCTTGCACGCGTAGTCGTTACTCGCTGGTCCCCTATGTGCCGTTGGCGGTGACTGATTGTCGAGGTGAGGCCAGCTTGGCACAAGTGAAGTCGATCGAGATCATTTGTTGCGCCAAATGAGCGTGCTGCCCGAATGACCAATAGCCCAGGTCAGGCACGCATAGTCCTGAGGGGCGGTTACCGGCACGTGCCGGTGGGACACTGGTGACTATCGGGTTACGTCGCAAGGAGGCGCCATGGGTGAGCTGTCGATGCCCCGGAGTGAAGACTCCAGTGGGCTACTGGAACCCTTCACAGACCAGGCCAGAGAAGTCATTGAGGGGGACACGGACAGGCACATGATCGCCCGTGTCACCAAGGAGCCCGGGGGCAATGAGCTGGCCGCGTCGATGCTTCGCCCCTGTGATGGCCCGTTCGGGACTACCGGGTTCGGACCTCCCGTGATTGGGCGGACCTTGCTTGGCCAGCCCCTGTTCTCACAACGCCCTGTAGCTGCGTTTGTGAGCACGATGTGCATCGCTACTGGTGGACCTCTTGCCGGGACAGTTCTGTTCAGTCCGCAAGTGTGGTCTGAGCCATCTGGCCAAGTCGCTCTGCTTGTGATGGCGTTCGTCGTCGTTGTCGCAGGCATCGTCACTGGCCTCGCATTGACTCTCGGCGAGAAGAAAGACCCCGGTAGCTGCTGGGAACTGCGCAGCCGGAAAGAAACCCGATATGTGCATCGCAGGAGCGACGGGCCAGGCAGGAGGGACGAGACGCTTGACGGCGACGAAGCACACCTTGCCCGGCACTCTGCCGCTGCACTGTGGGCCTTGTACGCCGGCCGTGCGTCTCGTACTTGGCAGTCCAAGCAGATGGTCGAATGGCGGGCGCGTTTGGACCTTCGCACTGAGGCGGCGGACACCATCCGCACCGCCGGCACCCTGCAGGACCTGCGCCTGGCATTAACTCAGCCCATGGATAGCAGTGACGACGATGCCCGATCCAAGTGGGAGTCCGACTACGCCGTGTACCAGGCCGGCATGGCGTCCCTCCGCTCGCGGGTCGAACAGCAGGTGGCGCTACGAATCGCTGTGGAGGAGATCGACCGTCTTCCCGCCGCGCCCACTGATGCGCGGACGGAACTGGTGGACCGGGTCGTGGCTGTCATTCCGGGTAACGAGATCGCCTCCGAGAACCTCAACGAGATCACCTATCAGTCGGCAGAACTGTTGTCTCTCTACGAGCGCCCGACCCCTCCCCTCGACACTGTGGACGGTCACGAGTTGGGCGCTGCGCCCGGACAGAAATCGGGGCATTGACCTGTGCTGTTGCCCGGTTAGAGTGGTGGCCCCACCGGCACCAGGGGAAGGGTGCCGGTGGGGCTGTACGGGTCAGGATGCGAACGGGACGGCCTCGCAGGTTGCGGTCCCGCCAGCAGTCCAGCATGCGGCCAGGGCGGCGTCGAGGTCGACACTTCGATGCTCGATGCCAGTCCACGCGACACGATGCTCGTCGAGTGCCTGCCGTACCGCGTCGGGGTGGGCGTACACCGCCCGGTAGCGGCCATGGGCGGGATGCTCGATGGTCAGCAGCAGCAGTTCATCGCCGGGGGCGAGCAGGGCTCCGCCAGCTTCCCTTACGCCGTCTGGGGTCAGGATGTAGCCCCACATGCCATCCTCGGGGAACCAGGCCCTACCGGTGGCTCCGGCGCGGCCCAGTGCGGTCAGCAGCTCCACGAGAGGGTCGGCGCGAAAATCGCTGTGCATCTCAATGTGCAGCGTCCCGTGGGCATCCTCATGGACCGACAGCGCGTCGTCCTCGGTGTCGGCGCACTCGTACATGAGTACGCTGATCAGCCGCTCGCCGGGAGTGCCACGCGTGAGCGACGGCCAGCTGCCTGACCACTTACCCACGGCGCTGGCGTCGATTTCCAGTTCTCCCCTGGTGTAGATATTCGAGCTCATGGTCTCCCCCCTCAGGCCGCGAACGCCGGACCGTCCACTACCACCCAGTTGCGCATCCACCACGCGGCGGGGGCACGGAACCGGCCACAGCCGTCGGGGCCGGTGAACCGGGTCATCGACTCCACCGTGAACCGGGTGAGCTTGCCCCACCCGCCGCCGTAGTCGAGAGCGATGTCGAACTCGATCGTGTAGCCGGCCATCGCCTTCGCCGCATCCTTGCGCTGCAACGCCTCCCTGGCCATCTCCCGGAACACCAGCGCACACCGGTTGCTGGTGGGGGTCAGAGCGTCCAGCACCCGCCGCGGCGGGTCCGGGTTCTCGTTCGGGCCCATCGTCTCGTGCAGGGCCTTGATCACGATGTCTCCGCTGTGGGAGGCGCCGAGCAGCACGTGACAGGTGACGTTGCCGTCGCCGTCGTCCACGGCCGCGAACAGCTCGCGCGACCACTCGCCGTAGCCGCCGGAGAAGGTGGGCCGGGTGGCCTGGGCGACGATGCGGTGACCAGGGTGCAGGTTCTCGGCCAGGTAGGCGCGCAGTTCCTGGTCGGTGGTGCGTCCGGGGGTCTTGGCGTAGCTGATGGAACCCATGGTGGTCCTCCTGTGTGGTCGGTGCCCCGGGGTGGCGTCCCCTCGAGGTGACCTCGACTCTGGGCCACGCCTCGGAAGGTGCAGCAGGCCGCGCGTTGCGGCGGTGGCAGCGCTGTCGGCCGGGCCTTGCCCGCCAGCTGGCGGCCCGGACAGCGCGGGGTCGCCGGGCCCATGCCGGCCGCCGGTGCCATGCGTTGGCCCCGCCCTCCTACCGGGGGCGGAGCCAGGTTGCCGGGGTCAGCCGAGTGCCGGGTTGGTGACGGCGTGGTTGGAGAACCGCTGGTGCAGCTCGCCGATCGTCTCGTTGAGCAGGTGCTCGACGCCGTGGGCGACCTCGATCCACTCCGGGGCCAGCCCCTCGACCCACTCGCTGGCGAGCAGGATCTCCCGGAGCGACCCCACGGTCCGCGTCACATGCCCTCCTTCCGCGCGGACCTGCAGGGTCATGCCGCTGCCCCACCGGGCCACACCTTCGGCGTCGGAGATGAACACGGCGTCCACAATCTCGTCGGTGTCTTCGGTCAGGCTGCACTCCCACGACCTGCTGTCGCGCAGGATGTCCAGGATGCTCGCGGCCCAGGTGAGGCCGAGGGCGCTGTCCAGCACCTCCGGCGCCCCGGGGTGGCGGCGCTCGACGAGCTGGCTCGCCGCGTCCTCGAGGACGGCGTTCTCGTCCTCGGTGAGCTGGTCCGGGTCGAACGTCACGTAGTCCATCGTCTTCTCCTCGTCGTCAGCGGCAAGTTGGTGACGCGTTCGACGATCTCTCCGCCCCCCGGAGAAGCAGCAGTCGCGCACACCCCGGCGCTGGCCGCATCCCCTGGCCAGAGCAGCCGGAGCCGCGGACAGGATCAGGTCATGGTGTTGTCGAAGTGTTTGCCGATATAGCCGACGTACACCTTGCCGGTGCCGTCCACGTCGTCGTAGTAGTGCATCCTCGGGCTGTACATGCCCCGCTTACCGATACGAAAGTGCGCCGCCATCAGCACTTCTTCGGCGGGGTCGACTTCCACGGGCACAGGCAGGGTGCGCGGCTTGGCGAACTTCGGTGTGGTGCGGGTGGTGTTGGACTCGTTGGAGGCGTGCTTTTTCGGGCCGGTGGTCCGGTAGCCGCCGGGTGTCTCCTCTAGGTATCCCTTCACCCCGCAGGAGATCTTCCCTTCGAGTTTTGCCCGCGCGTAGTCGTCCAGCGCACACAGCTGTTCCCAGCAGGTGATGGCGAACTTGCCGGTGTCGTCGACCCTGTCGATGTCCTCGGTTGCGGAGTCGTCGCCGGTGAACTCCACGTGGGGTAGGTGCTTGAACCAGCGCAGGATGTCGCTGAACCCCGTCGGGATACGGTCTCGTGGATCCTCCGGCGGCTGCCACACCGTGTCGGGGTTGCCGGCCTTGGCCAGCTCGCCTCGTAGATGGCGGGCCTCCTGTTCGACGAGCGCTCGGGACTCTTCGGCCACCGCGGCTTCCAGTAGCGCCTCCTCGAGTTGCGTGCGTAGGTCGGCGAGCTCGGCGTCCCGTTTGTCTCGCTGATCTGCCACTTCGTGCAGGCGCTGGCGGGCAGCGGAGGTGTCGAGGCGCAGGTGCGCGTCGGCGTGGTTGCCGAGCTCGATCACTTCCTCGCGGCCCCAGGTTTCTCGTCCGAGCACTTGCTGCATGACCTCACCGAGCGCGGACAGGATGTCCGCCTGGGCCGCGCTGACCGTGGGGGTGTGGTCTGGGACGGTCTCGTCGACCGGCGTCGGTGTAGGCGGAGTGATCGTGTCGGTCTCGGCCGGTGACAGTACCGACGGGGCCGCCTTCTTGATCGTGTCGGGCTTACCCGTGTCGTCGAGCTCCCGAGTCGGGGCGGCGACCAGGGTGTCGAACACGATGTCGTCGTACGTGTCCCGGAAGCGGCGGTGGACCCGCATCGCCGCCTCGTCGATCGGCACCTCGAGGGAGAGCATCTTGGCCCTGTGCCCCAGCAGGTTGGCCAGGGAGTCCGTCGAGCCTTCGATGATCGTGTCGGTGCCGAGGAACCGGTGCCGGCGCCCATCGTCAGGGTCGTCGAGGTCAACGCCTGGATGGTAGGTGCGGATCGTCCACGGCACCGCCCGGTAGTCGTCTCCAGCTAGTTCGGCGAATCGCTTCGTCGCTAACGGGTCGAGAACGTACCCGGCGGCCAGTCCCGCAGTCTGGGCGAGGATCTTCCCCACATGGGTGCGCCACTCTTCCAAACTCAGGTCGGGGGTGGATCCAGCGATGAACAGCAGGCCGCGCCGTTGCGGGTCTTGGACCCGCTCCAGTAGTTCCTCGACTCCCCCTTGCCGGACGATGACCGGCTCGTCGGTCAGGGGGCCGATGCCGTCTCGGGCGTCGAGCACCCCGACTAGGTTCTTGACCAGCGCCGGCGTTCTGACCTGCCGCTGACGCTGGTCGGTGGACAGGTCCACCCAGATCCAGCCGGTGTCGTGCCGTTGCTGCCGGTATGCGGTGACCTGTGTCAGCCACCGGCCCTTCCCCTGGTCTTGGTCGAAGACGAACCGCACCCCCTGCGATCCGTCAGGGTGGGATTCGCGGATGACCACGCCGGTCACCCCGTCGGCGACGGTAGCGATCTCTCCGGGGACCAGACCCTTCCCGTCCCACTTCTTGCGGCGAAGCCAGCTGTGCATCTGCTCGTCGATGTGCTTGAGCAGATCGGGCTGTCTGTCGACGCGGAGAAACGAACGGTAGGCGAGCTCGAGTGTTGACATGCGCGACTCCTGGGGCGCGGAGCGAGCCGCGCGAATGTGGGTGTGGTCAGCAGGAACGGTGGTGCCCCGCCTGGGCGGTTTCACCCTATTTCAGTGCCGTGCTGGTGCCTGAGTCTTGTCTACGCCCCGCTTCGCGTGGGGGTGGGTGGCCCGTCGGTTGCGGCGCGGGCCAGCTCGAGGTCGTAGCGGTCCTCGAACCGTGCGCCGAGCCCGGCCCACCTCCAGAAGCCGGGGGCAGGGTTCGCCGCGCCGATCAGGGCGCCGGCGAGGGTGGCGATGGAGTCGGAGTCGCCGTTGCTGGTGGCGGCCCAGGCAATGGCGCCGCACGCCGAGAGTCGGCCACGGGCCGCGAGGTCGGCTGCCAGCAGTCCCAACGCGGTCGCCGTCCCGGCGTCCCATCCTTCGCCGATTCCGGCGCAGGGGTCTCCTGGCCAGCCGGCCGCCGCTGTCTCTGTCTCCAGGCGGTGGCGGGCCGCGGCGAACACTTCCACCAGCGACGGGCTGGTGCGGCCCGGTTCGCGGGCGGCGCCCGCGGCGAGGTAGCCGGCGGGGTCGTCCGTCAGCAGAGCGAGCACGCGCCGGAGGTAGGCGTCGTGGGCCCACTCCGCCGGCATCCCGCCTTGCAGGGCGTGCAGGCGGGCCTGGGCGGCGGCCAGCAGCTCGGTGCTCGAAGTGGTGGCGTCGGTGAAGGCGTCGCACAGCAGTAGCGCCGACAGCACCGCCATCGGGTGCTTGTGAGTGATGGCAGCTTGCAGTACCGACAGTCCCCGCCGGTAGGCCGGTGGGGCGAACGCCGCGGGGGCCAGCCGCATGACGGCGCCACAGCCGGCGGACCGGCGGGCTCCGCCCTGGTTCCAGGGGGCGCCGGCGTCGATCGTCGCCAGGGCGCTCATGCAGGTGGTGCCCGGGGCGCGGGTGTTATCGGGGTCGACCATCCAGTCGAGGTAGCGGTCGATGAGGGCGTCGGCCACAGCGTCGATGTCCTCGAAGTCGTCCACGTCGGTGAGGGCGTAGTGCGTGGCGAGCAGCATCTGGGTGTCGTCGGAGATCACCCACTGCCCGCGCGGGCGGGCGACCGGGTAGGAGGGCATCCGCGCGTACGGGGTGAACTCGACCTGGTAGCCCCAGGCGTCTCCGGCGGCTCCGCCGATCAGTGCGTTGGTGTAGCGGGACCGGAGGGCTGCCGTGCGCGGGCGGGTCAGCCACGTGCTCCAGCGCGGCCCGGTCGGGGCCCGTCTGGTCTGCATCATGGTCACGATCCCGCCCCCTGGTCGTCGACGAACCCGGCCAGGTTCTCCTCCTCGCCGTTGATGATGTAGGTGGCGACCGAAGCGATGGTCAGTGTGGTGTCGTAGTCGATGTCGGAGACGCGCTCGAAGTAGCCGGCGATGTCCTGCGGGGTCTGGTCGGGGTTCGCGGCGATGTGCTCGCGGAGGATCTGTACCTGCTCGGCGGTCAGCTTGTTGGTGGCCATGATGGGGTTCCTCTCTGTGTTGGTGCTCCCAGTCCACCATGAGCGACTGGTCGTGCAGCACAGGAGCACGTTGATGTCGGCGCTAGCTGATACCGTCCTGCGCTTCGGCCACCAGTGCCTCTTCCACGAGGTACACGGTTGGCTTTCCTCCGATGCCGTTCATCTCCCTGTGCACGGTGCGTACCGGCGTGCCCATCGGGATGATCACCTCGTCCTCGCCCGCGTGGCTGGAAATGCTCTTCACGGCCAGCCCGGTCCGCGTCCTGATCGCCATGATGTACGCCGCGCCTGCCCCGTGCCCGGAGAAACTGTTGGCCACCTGCGGGTTTGTCGAGCACGAGGTCACTTTTCCGATTTCCATTCGGCTGCCGACCTTGAACGCCTTGTCCAGATACTCCTCGGTGGTGCCCGTCCACCCGGAGGGCACCGAGGTTCCCCGCATGACGTTCATCGGGGTCGGGTCGCCTTCCCATTTGGAGAGTTTGGCGAACGCCGACTCCAGTCGCGACACGGTGGTGAGGGTGCCCGCGTATGGATTGGGGTTGCGGCCGGTGATCGCGGCGTTGATGTCTCGGTAGCTGCCGCCGGTGTAGGTGGTGAACGCGGCGCGCTCTTCCTTGTTGATCTCCTTGTCGAGGAACGGTTTGGACCGAGCCACCAGGGTCGAGATGTCCGAGGTGTCGATGTAGTGGCTGGAACCGAACCCCCAGGCCGCGACGTCGCCCTGCCGGGAGGCGATGATTGAGTAGTCGTCGGCTGTCTCTGCCCCCCACGCCCGGATACCGGAGCGGGCCAGTGAGTCGTAGCCGGCCTGTCCGAGACTTTCCGGGGGTATCCGGTGGCTGAAGTGCGGGATGACGCCGCCGCCTCGGGTCGGAGTGCCCAGGGCGGCACGGCGTGCCTTGTCGAACGCGGCATCGCCTTCGGCTGCGCTGGCCCCGGCGGCGAGTGCTTCGGCCCGCGCCTTCTCTCCGGCTTCATCCGCGACCCGTTCCCGTTCGCGCCTGTGGTGCCGTAGTCGCCCTTCTCGGACGTCTACTTCGACGGGGCCGCGGACGGACAGGTCCACGACGCGTTTCCGGGCGTTGGCCTCGAGGTCCGTCAGCTGACTGATTGCGATCTTCTTCGCCGAGTCGGGGTTCGGCGCCGTCACCGCGGCTTTCGCCGCGGCGATGCGGGCGGCTCTCTTGGCCTGCCACACCTCGGTCCCGTAGTCGCCGGCGTCGTCCGGGAGGTCGTCGACGTCACCGAGCATCGGCATCTTGGCGCACGCGTCCACCGATTGGGCCTTGCTGGAAGTTTGGAACACCGTCTCGTAGGCGTCGCCGTTTTTGAGCAGGACGTAGAACTTGCCGTAGTCCGCGCGGTGAATCGCGGTGTCGCCGTCGAGGAGTCGGCCCTCGACCTCCATCTCCTGATCCCCGTGCCGCCAGGTGAACGTCGCCGGGTGGTACACGCTGGTGTCGCGTTCCCGGTCCAGTAGTTGCACGGTGCCGCCGACGGACAGGGCGGCGTTGATGTCGGCGGATGCCTGCATCTCCCGGTAGCGGCCGATGGCGGCGACGTCGTCGTCGCTGAGTCCGGCGAGGTAGGCGTCGCGTTCCTCTTCGGGAAGCTCTGCGGCAGCCGCGTACTCGGTGGCCGTGCCCTCGTCGGCGACGAACTGCTGGGCTTCGGTGACGCGCTTCTCCTGCAGCGTGACGTCGGCCTTGTTCGTGTCCCACTGGGCCTTGGCGGCGAGTTTCTGCGCCTCGATCTCCTCGAGTTCGGGTGAGGTCTTCTCTCCATCGGGGAGGTTCTTTTTGATCGTGCGGGCTTTGCGTTGGAGCCGCTGGTAGGCCTTGCGGGCTTCGTCGGCTTCGAGCTGGGCCTGCTCGAGGGCGGCTTCGGTGTCCTGGAGGTGCTTTTCTGCTGGTGTCTTCTGGGGCTCGCCGAGGGCGCCTTGCAAAGAGCGGTGGTCCTGGGCCTGATCGAGATGGAACTCGGCTTCGCTAAGGCCCGCGGTGTTGGTGAGCAGGTCCTCTGCAAGCTGCTCGCGGTCCATGTTGAGGAACTGCGCGTCGACGAGCGCCAGGTTGGCGATGATCTCCTCACGCTCAGCCAGGAGCGTGTCCACTTTCGCCTGCGCAGAGTCCACAGCTGCAGCGGTGTCTGCTGGACAGCGCTTGGGTCCGCCCGGCTCGTCGTCTCCGATGCACATACGCAGCGGCCTCCCCGAGTTTTGTTCCGATGCCGCAAACTCTAGGGGGCGTTCATGCCGGGCTGTCGAACTCGATCCTCCGGCCGATCACGCCGCCAGCGGCCCCTCACGACGGCAAGGACGATGCACCCGCAGTGCCGCGGTTCGGTGCCCGGTGCCGCGGCAGCGCGGGCACCTTCGCGACGCCCGCAAGGTCCTCGCGACGAGCCGGTGCAGGCACGGCACCGAACCCAGCGTCATCGTGCCGTCTCGTCGGGACCGCTCTGCCAGGAACGCGTCCACGGCGGTCTCGGCGTCGTCTGCCGACGCGGTGGCCGCCCAGGTGGTGAACTCGTGAACAAGGGCGAGCATCACCTCCGCGTCAGTGACATGGGTGCGCCTGACGAGAAGAAGAGCGGTGTGCGATGTCGTGCTGGTCATGGCGTCCTCCTGCGGGGCGTCGCTGGCGGTGGATCTGATCGTCCTTCCCGACTTGACGGCTGCAGCACCTGCGGCTGACCGGCCAGCGTCCCGAGGGTGCCGACGGCCGTGTTGATGCCGGCCCCCAGTCCCAGTCCTCGGATCGGGCAAGGATGCTCACTCCCCACGCCTCGAGGCCGCCTCGCGAGTCGAGGTGGTGTGCGCTCACCGTCGCAGCCGGCTGACGAGGTTCAGCAGGTTCTCGACGACGCTCAGCTCAGCCTGTCCACAGACCGCGCCACCTGCCGCTGGACCCGCTGCGATTGCCCCAGCAGGCGGGCGGCTTCGCCGATCGCGGCCCGCAACTGTCGGGGCACCGAGTGCGAACGGCCGGTGCGCTCGTCGGTGACCAGCAGCAGGATCGGCCCGTACAGCACCCGGGTGTGGTCATCGCTCATCAGTGCGGCCAGGCCGGTGCCGATCCAGTTGGGAACTGAGTTGAGCATCCCCGAGTCGTCGACCCAGGCATCCAGGGTGCGGCCGGGGCTACCCGGGCAGGGGCGCAGCGTGGCGACGTCGACGGTGTCCACGCCGAGCACGGCGTACATGCCGTCCAGGGCCGAGTCGCCGTCGACTGGCACCTCGTGTTCGGTGACGGAGCCGTCGATGTCGATGCGCAGTCCGGTGATCGAGTGCAGGGGGGTAACGGGCATGAGCTAGGTCCTTCTGGGCAGGGGCAAGCGGTGAGGCCAAGCCTCTCCCCCACCCCTGCCGGGTGTGGTGTCGCGCCGACACCGGTCCGAACATCGCGCGCAGACGGGCACGACGCCCCCTTGGCGGGGAGCCGCGAGGCTGCTTCGCGCCCTTCCAGGGACTCCCCACGTGCCCGGACAGCACCGCTCGCCCACTCACGAGGAGCGGACGCTGAACTATCAGTGGGTGCGGGTCCAGGTCCTCGTATCGACGAGGTGGAGGGCACCGTCGTAGGTGACAGCGAGGGTGGCCTCGCGGGGCCCCGGCCCGAACAAGGTGCCGGTGACCGTCCCTCCGACGCCGGGGTGACGGAATCGCACCAGGTGCCCTGCTTGGCCCAGCGGGTCCCGCGGCCCGGTGGTGGCGAGGCTGGCGGCGAACAGTCCACCGTCATCGGGCGGCGCGGCGGCAGCGAGGTCGATGGCGAACAGCGGGTCCACTGGCCTCACCTCTCTTTCTGTCCTGGTCTCCGCCGGGTGCGGGGCGGTGGAACCCCATTAGACCGGCGGGTCGTGCCGCCGCAGCGGCGCGAGGAGCGCGGGCGGTGGGTGGCGCTAGCGGGCGGCAGCCAGGGCCGACGCCAGGCCTGCCAGCTGTTCGATGATCCCCTCCGGTAGGGATTCGGTGCCCTCCCCGTTGAGGCTGCCGGCGGCGAACACAGCTGGACCGTACAGGCGTTGAGCCAGGGGTCCGCGTAGGGCGGTGAGCATCGCCTCCAGGACCGGGTTGGCCGGCTGGTTGTACATGCCTTCTTCGTCGAGCCACACCTCGAGCACCAGGCCGGTGCCGGGGATGGCCCCGATCTGGATCCGCTCCACCCAGTCGCAGCCCAGTCGGGCCCGCAGGTCGGACAGGACGGTCCCGTCGGTGGCGGTGAGCTCGCAGCCGGCGGAGCTGCCGTCCAGCCCGACCAGGCACGCCCGGAAGGTTCCCTCGTCCACGTGCTCGTCTCCCTCGGCTCGGTGTTGCGGCTCCCCCTAGGGTCGCAGCCGTTCGTGCCGGCCAGTGAGGCTCTAGTTGTGCTGTCTCACGAGGTTGGTTACGCGCCCTTCCTCACGGCCGGACGGTAGGTGGAGACCGTGCACTCTTCGAGTCGCCAGTTGCGGGGTGGGTACAGCCGTCGCACGTCCTCGAATCGGCCGCTGATCCACGAGACCGTGAGAGCTTCCCGTTGCTCTTCCGATAGTCCCGGTGCGATCGGGACAGCACGGTAGCGGAACTCATAGCCCTCTCCGACGGCGCCGTCGATGAGGTAGCCACTCAGGAGCCTTCGGATCACATCGGTCAGGTGTTCGCCGTCGGCGGCTGCTCGCGCATGGCCGGCCGCCCAGTCCTCGTCTGAGAGACGGAAGGTGCGCCGGGTCATGCGATCCCGACGCGCCTCGTCGGTGCCGCTCACGCCGCCTCCGCGAGGCTGATCAACTCTCGGCGGAACCGCTCGGCTCGCCGCACGGCCAGCTCAAGGGACTTGTGAGAGGACACGCACACCTTCTGGTAGCGCCAGCCCTTGTTCGCCCAGTCGTCAGCCCTCCGGAAGAAGAACGTGAGTTCGTAGCTGGCCCTGTGGGCGCCAGACACAGCCGGGTACAGGTCGATCCGGTAGAACGCGCCGTCGGCGAGTTCTGCGATCCACAGGGTCTCTCCGCGCTGGTCGAAGTGCAGCTTCTCCACCTTTGCCATTGTCATGCTGTAACGCTAGCGATAGAGCATGACGCACACAAGGCGTGTCAGAGACAAGCACGTAAGAGTTGTGAGGAGCCATGCGAACGCCCCGCTACCGCCAGCAGGTCGGCGGCGGTTGTGTGAGCGGGCTGGCAGTGGACGGCCGATTGCGCATGTCGCGGCCGAGGCCGGTGTTTAACGCCGGTGCCTGGCGGGGTGGAGCTGGGCGAGGACGGACCAGTGCCCGTCGCAGCAGCTGGTGGAGAGCACCGTCAGACGAACCGGGCCGGTTGCCTGCCGGAGGCGCGCGCGGCGCTCCAGGTCGATGTGCGCGTGCAGCTCGCTCGGTCCAGTCCCCACGATGAGCTGGGGCGACACGGGTGTAGGCACTCCCCCATTGTGCAGGTCAGGCCGCGAACGCTCGGATTGTGTCGATGTCGAGGTCGCGCCGGCGGCGCTTGCCGTCAAGGTCGCGGGACTCGATCCGCAGCGTGGGCGTCATGCCGCTCATGTGGAGGGCGGTGACCGTTCCCTCGTACTGGCGGTGCTCCGGGCCGACGCCGGTGACGATTGCCGCCTCGAACGGCCCCTTGGTCAGCAGGTCGTGCGCGAGCACGATGGCGGTGCGGGTGAACACCGGGTCTTCGGCCTTTCGGGCCGGCATGAACTCCGACTGCTCGATCTCGGTGGTGCGGGCCAGGACCCGCGCTCCGTCTGGGATGTGGCCGCGAGGAACGACGCGCTCTGTCGCCAGCGGTAGATCGCCGGTGGGGACGTACTCGTTGAGCTCGAAGTCCTCGAGGGGGGTGCGAAACAGCATGCTCTTCATGGGGGCTCCTCGTGTGGTGGGGCGAGTCGGTCTCAGTTCGCGGTGGGCAGCGGCAGTTCGGTGATGACGTACTTGGCGCCGGCAGCGGAGCACCACAGCTGCAGTGGCGTCGCGGTCGCGGGGTCGAGGCCGTCGTCCCCCGACAGCGGGATCATCTCGGTCGGGCTCTCGAGAGCCTGCTCGCCGTAGCGGTCGGCCAGCTCGGTGGCGGCGCGCTCGTTGAGCTGCCGTTCCCCGTCCTCGAAACTGGTGGCGAGCATGATCCAGTCGAGCTCGCGAATGTAATCGTCGCGGTCCTGCAGCTGGGCGATCCACACGGTGGGGTTGTTCATGGTCCGGTCCTCCACGGTCGAGTGTTCTGGTGACGGCGTCCAGTGTCGGAGGCCGGTACGACAGTGCAGCACCGGTGGGGTGGCCTCCTGGCGCGGGCAGGGGCCGTCGCGCGGAACGCCAGCGAGCGGCGGGGCGGACAGGAACAGCGGTAGGCCGGCGGCCTCGAAATGCGGCCCGCCCACCTCGACGGGTGTCGGGGTGGGCGGGGGGTTGGCGCCGGGTCAGGCCAGGGCGGGGACCGGGCGGGCCAGGTCCTGTGCGAAGGCGGCGGCGCGGGCGGCGTGCGGCTCTGCCAGGTCGAGCGGGGCGAACGGGGCCTCGTCGGGGTCCGGGCCGGTCTCGGTGACCGACAGCCCGGTCATGGTCAGGCCGAGTTCCAGCAGCAGGAGCCGCACGAACAGGGTGGCCTCCTCGGCGGTGTCGGCGTCGATGATCATCGACGCCTCCGCGCTGCCGTCGCCGAACTCCACCAGCGTCGATCCGGGCACCGAGTCGAGCACCCGATACAGCACGTCGGCGTCTCGGGGCGCGGCCAGGTCGGCGTGCACCTGCCAGTTGCGCGTGGTCATCGGGTCACCTCTTCCTGTCGTGTCGTTGCTTCTTGGACTCAGTATGCCCCTTGTGCGCGACGTTGAGGCCTAGCCGACGCAGTTGGGCCAGCCCGTTGGCGTCGCTTCGGGCGTCCGAGGGGGTCTTGGCGAACTTCACCAACGTCACCGGTCGGCCCTCGTGGTCCACTGTCCCGGGCGGCGGTATCAGCCCCGGGTATCCCTTCTTGGTCTCGGTGACCGTCCAGCCGTTCTCGACTGCGAGGGCGAACACTTTCTTAAGCCTCTTGGGGACCGGCATCCGGGTTCTCCTTCGGGTGTGTCCTGCGCTGACAGCCTCCACCTTTCCGTCTCACTTCCACGTTGCAGCAGTGCTGTGACCAGCGCTGATTCGATGTCAGGTATGGCGGCGGTGGAACGGGTGTGGGCGGGTTTTATCGTCGTGGGCAGGCCACGCTCCACAGCCGGGGCGCGGTGATCGCCCGGGCGCAAAGGTGGAGGGAACGACGATGGAGCGGAGTGGACAGAGGCAGCCGTACCGGACGCGGCGGCGGCGCCAGCACCACACAGGCGGACGCACCGTTGACTACGACAGCCTGGAGGCGGCAGTCGATGCGGTCGTCGACGATGCGCGACCGCTACACGACGGGTCCACGCCTCCGCGACACCTGGCCCGACTCGAGGAAGCCGCTCAGCGCCACCACGAAGCAGGGAGACACGGGCCGCTGTTCCTTGATCCGCTCGACCCGGACCATCGCCGCTTCTACCTGGACTAGACACAGCGCAAAAAAAGGGGGGCGGCGCCGCAACATCCGGCGCCGCCCCCTTGGCGTGGTCGGGCTAGGCGGTCAGTTCCAGTCGGTTCCCGCCGACGCGGGTCTGCCCGAGGTCCACGTCGGCGGCTGCCGCGCGGCCCTCCTCGATTCCCGTGTCCACGTAGCGACGGGGCCGCGAGTTCCGCACGTTGGGGAACTGGCGTCGGAACTCGGCGGCAGCGCGATCAGCGTCACTGGCCAGGACCACCTCGACGCCGGTGCTGTCGCCGCTGTCGCTCATGGCGGTGCGCTCCGCCGCTGCCAGACGTTCCCCCACCTCGAGGGTGAATCCGGCCATGAACGACTTCCTGTGCGCCTTGGTAGAGACCCGCTGCGGGTAGGGGGAGCGGGTGCGGGCGGCGCGGGAGAGCATCAGCCCCTGCAGGAACCCGGCGAGCATCGTCACGCGGTCGACGTGGCGGCGCGCGCCGACGATGACGCAGTAGTGCCCGCCGGCGTCCCGGTCGCGCAGGACCTGACAGTGCAGGGTCGAAGCGATATGGCCCACCAGGACGATCTGGTCCACCTGATACTTGCCGGTGATGGTGATGTTCTTGGTGATGATCTCAGAGGCGTCGAGGTCGCCGCCGGAGCGGGCCAGGGTCTCGTCGATGCCGTGCTTGGCCATCAGGTCCATCGCCTTCTGCATGAAGACATCGGACTCGGGCGTGCCCAGGGTTGCCTCGGCCTTAGCGAACAGCTTGCGGATGCGGTCGAGCATCTTCTCGTTCGACATGATGCGGGTTCCTTCCGGTAGCGGGGTGGGTACGCGATCAAGCCTGACAGTCCGGTGCGACAGTGCAGCAGCGCTAGATGCCCACTTCCCCACCGCTCGTCCTGGCCCACGCGGCCACCACGTCGAGGTCGCCGGCGGTGATCCCGACATCGGGGTCACACCACTGCACCCGGGTGTCCGGGCCGGACAGGCTGCGTTGTGCGGCCCAGGCGCGGCTGGTGTCGTCGTGCTCGTCGTCCAGCCAGAACAGGGGGCGGTCGCCGGCGTAGGTCTCTACAGCGGTGAGCTTCCACATCCCGGCCCGGTCGGGACGGTGGGCCATCGGCACATACGGCACCTCGACCGGAAGACCCTGGTCGGTTGAGCCCCGCGCGTGCGGGGAGGACCGAGTGCGCATAGACGGCGAGCTGCATGGCGAAGCGGTTGAGCCCCGCGCGTGCGGGGAGGACGTCGAGACTCACGTCGGCCACCCCCCGGCCAGCGGTTGAGCCCCGCGCGTGCGGGGAGGACCCGGCCATGCGGCTGGACGCAGGTGCCGGTAAGGGGTTGAGCCCCGCGCGTGCGGGGAATGGCGGTCAAGCTTCCCGCCGTGATCGCCGCTGATCTCTATCGCCATGCCGCGTCCATGGAGCGGACCGTCTCGCCCGTGGCGCGTGATGCGATCGCCCAGTACCTCGAGCGGCAGCGAGGAGACCCGTGACCGGGTGACGGTCACGGGCGCCTTGGCGTGCCCGAAATACTTTTGGGTGACCTCCAGAAATGCCGAAAGCCGAGCGCGGCAACGCTCGGCCTCGGAATCCACACAGCGGTTCCCGCCGCTGCGTTCACTCCCAACCAGTTCCAGGAGTCCTGATGTGTATGTGTAGTTTGTCGTACCCACTTGCCGGAGTCAATCCGGTGATCGTTCCCTCAGCGCGTGTGGGGGGTGGTCGGTGATGGTGCGCGCCAAGGCGATGGCGTCCAAGCCCAGGTCGACGGTGCTGCCGGGTGGCCCGCCGGCGTTGTATGACTCGTCGAAGCCGTGGCGCCCGGAGGGGCAGCCGTGGAGCCCCGCGCGTGCGGGGAGGACCCGTGGACCTCCATGAACCGGCCCTTGACGCGCGGTTAAGCCCCGCGCGTGCGGGGAAGACGAGGACCGGCACACGATCGTCGCGCGGTGCCTGGGTTGAGCCCCGCGCGTGCAGGGAAGACCCTTGTTGTACTGCGATATTGAGGCCGACGACCGACGTTCTTGTTCAGTTACAAAATAGCAGCCCAGATCGGTCCGTTACGGCGGGCCGGGTCGATCGACCAGGCGGCCGTCGAGAGCCACCAGTCGTCGTCGACGGTAGCGCCGGCCGTTGCCGCCGAGGTCGCTTTGCTGCCGCCGGCAGCGAGCCTGGCCGGCGGTTGTGCGGCCGCTCCGGGCGAGGCCCGGAGGCGCTCAGGCCGCCAGTGCGGTGATCTTGCGGATGTCGATCGCCACGATGTCCTTGCCGTCGTCGGCGGTGGGATCCGCGCCGACGAGGACCAGCTCGTCGGCTCCGCCGTTGTCGATGTACACCGCGGCCAGCATCCCCGCCATGCCGCAGCTGCTGCCGTCGTCCTCGGTCCAGAGGATCTCCACCGAGCACGGTCCGACATCGTTGAGCAGATCGGAACCCAGCGCCAGGCACAGGGCCTGCATCTGGGCGGGGTAGCCGTCTCGGCAGCGCAGTTCCAGGGTCGGATGCGGGGTCAGATCGTCGATGTCGCGCAGCTGCATGGTGGGGACGCAGCTGTCGGCGTGGTCGACGGCCAGCTGCCCTCGAGACTCGGAGTTCGGAGGCAATGGGGGTCGAGGCGTGGTCGTCTCGAGGGTGTCGCCGGGGCTGTCGTGGAGGCTCATTCTGCGGTGTCCTTCCGGGAAGGGGTGCATGTGATGGCCGATCCTGCCGCGGCGGTGTGCTGGTGCAGCATCGCAGCGCCAGTACCACCCGGCGGATTGAGGGCCGGCGCCCAGCGGGGCGGCGGACAGCGCCACCTCCCTCCCGGAGGTCGGAAGGGCTCTCTACTTCTCCACGCATGGGCACCGATCGGCTTCACGGGTCGGTAGGGGTTCGCTCCACGAATCGGCAGGGGCCGTCAGCGCAGGAGGAGCAGGCCGCAGCCGTACGCCTTGGCGCGGCCGATGCCGGTACGGCGGGCGGTCGCGAGGCGGTCCGGGTCGGTCACGGTCGCGGTGCCGGTGAAGGTCGTGACGTTGACCTTCATCCCCTGCTTCGCCGTGGAGATCAGGGTGCGTTCCGCGGCGATCGACAGGCCGGTGATGTCGAGTCCGGCGTCGGTGAGCTTGCGCTGCGCCCAGGCCAGTTGCTCCGCCAGGTTCCTGATCGGTCGGCGGATCCCGCGGCTGCGGGGGGCGTCGGGGTTGAGGGGGTTGCGGGGCGCCGGGGTGGAGGAGACGGGGTTGAGGTCGGTGCGGAACTGGATCGCGTCCCCCTCGCGGAGGTCGATGCCGTCGTGGATCGTGGCCGGCGCGGCGAGGACTCCCTCGAGCGGCTGCCAGTCGGGGGTGGCGGTGGACTGGCAGACCAGACGGGCCATGCCCGCCCGGTTGGCCAGGTCTACGGCGTACAGGATGTTGTGGTCGGCGCGGGCGGTGGCGGCGTCGCCGGTGACCGTGCTGTAGCCGGCCATCACGAGCTGGTGCATGCGGTGGGGGTCGGCGATCGCCTCGCGGGCCTGGCGAGCGGCGGCGTCGAGGGCCAGATAGCTGCAGGTCAGGGTGTCGGTGGTGGTGGTCATGGTGATCAGTCCTGGGGCGGGGTGAAGAAGTCTGGGTCGTTTGCGGGGCGGGCGGCGAACTCGGTGAACGTGGTCGCGGTCGCCGGGGCGGTGAAGAAGTCCACGTCTGCGGGCGTCGCCGTCTGGGGCCCCGCGGCGGTGGGGCTGGGGATCAGGTGTCGTCGCTGGCCGCGGCCGGTGCGGCGGCGGGAGGCGTAGTCGACCGGCTGGTCGGCGACGATCTCTCCGGCCGGGTCCTCGAGGTAGACGGTGGTGTCGCCTTCGGCCGGCCGGTGTGCCGGGTGTGCCGCGAGGGCGTCGAGCTGGTCGCCGATGTCGTGCCGCCGGGGGTCCAGCGGCGCGGCCGGGGGGAACGCCTTGCGTCCCAGGAACAGCGGGCGGGCCGGCCGGTCCAGCGCGTCGGCGACGGTGGCGACGGTGTCCTGGTCGCCGGTGAGGGCGACGGTGAACGCGGCGTCTGCCAGGTAGTGCGAGCGGGTGATGACGCCGTGCTCGGGCCGCTTGGCTACGAGAGTGCCCCCCTTGGCTTCGATGTTGCGGGGTGGTGCGTAGTTGCGGGTGGCGGCCTGCCAGCCGAGTCGGGAGACCGTGCGGGCCAGCGTGGGATCGCGCAGCACTTCCCCGGGCAGCAGAGGGAAGGGGCCGCTGCCGGCGGTGTGGTAGTCGATCTCGTGGGTGCCGGGCCGGTCGATGCGCACGGCAAACCGCAGGGCGGCCAGGTCGGTGATGTCGTCGCCGCGGGTGCGTCCGAGCGCGTTGGCGACAAGGCCGAGCACGCCGGACTTGGTGGGAGCCTCAGCGGTGGGGCGGGCGGCGGCGCGGGCCGCGCTGCTCCACGCCTGCATCGGGCCGGCCAGGGTGAACGTGACGGTGTGGTCGGTCATGGGGTTCTCAGCTCCGTTCCGTCGCAGGCGAGGGCGTCGACTAGGGCGGTGGCTACCTGCTGGTTGCGGCAGGCGATCAGCGAGTGAGCGCGGTCGTCGACGATGTGCCACGGCAACGCCTGGTCTGCCTGCGGATCGCCGCCCCGGTCGGCGACCCGGAGATCACGGCGCGGCTCGGTGAACGCGGCCTCGGCCAGGGCTGCGGCGTCAGCGCTGTGTCCGTGGCGGGCGTTGAGAATGTGGATCGCCAGGTCGAGTAAGGCGACGTGGTCGGTGCCGAGACTGCGGGCGAGCTCGGTGCTGTCCTCGTCGTAGCCGGCGGCCCAACGCTCGCCGATGTTGCTGTGTTCCTGCACGGTCAGCGGCGCGGTGAAGGCGGTCATCGCACGGCCTCGGTGAAGGCGTCGAGGGAGTCCACGACGGTGATCCCGTCGAAATCCAGTCCCCGGCACACGCTGGCGTTGATCGGCAGGGCGACGGTGGTGCCGCCGGTGACGGCGACGATCGAGCGCAGCTGGGCGAGCATCCGCGCGGCGGCGTCGTGGGTGACCTGGCGGCCGGTGATTGCCGGAGAGAACGCGTCGGAGGCGCTGTAGGCGCCGGCTCCGACGACAGCCACGACCAGGGCAGGCAGGGTGTGGGCGGCGGTGGAGTTCTTCTTCGCCGACGGGAACGCCTTCACCCACGCGTCCAGTACCGACTCCTCGGCCTGCCGGGCCAGAGTCTGCGGATCCGCGGCGGCGTGCAGATTGGCGAGCAGCTGGCGGCGATCCAGGACCGCGTGCCGGTACAGGGTCGGCGCCGACAGGTCGACGGTGCCGAGCATGTTCGACTGGGCGTCAGCGGCGGTGGCGGCGTCGTCGACGGCGGTGAAGAAGTCAGCTTCGATGCTGGCGGCGGCGACGCTGAACGGGTGCGCCACCGCCAGGGCGGCGTCGATGTTGGCGCCAGGGATCTCCGAGAGCATGCGCCCGTACAAGGCCAGGTCGATGCACTCGCCGACGTCGAGGGCGGCGCGGGCGGCGGCCGCGAGGTCGTCGCTGATGGTGTCGCCGTCGATGTCGTCGATGCGGTCGGCGATGGCGGCGGCGATGCGGGCCGGGGTCTCGTTCGCGGTGAAGGTGGTGACCTTGGTGTTACCGGTCTTGGGGTTGGCGGCGAGCCCGACGGCGGTCAGGGTGGCGGCGGCGAGGACGGCGGCGCGCTCCTCGGCGATACCGTGATCTTCGGCCAGGTGGGCGGCAGTCAGGGCGGCGAGCTTGTTGGTGCGCAGCCCCGCGGCGCCAGCGGCCAGGAGCTGATCGCGGTTGTGGACGCGCATGCCGCGCTTCCAGGCCTGGGAGGAGACCCGCACGCGGGGCACTCCGTCGAGGGTGATGGCCTTGGTGGCTCCATCGAGGTCGCGGTTGAGCAGGGAGGCGGGCACGGCGTGCAGGGCGTGCAGGGCCAGGAACGGGGCGGAGGTCGCGGTCATCTCAGGTGTGCCTTTCGTGGGGTGGGTTGTGGTCAGTGTCCGGCCGGTGCCGGGGTGTGGGTGTAGAAGGTGCGGGCCCAGTACTCGCGGGCGCGATCGCGACTGTGTGGCTGGGCCCAGGCAGTCACGGTGTCCACCAGGTCGGACCAGTTGAGGGCGATGTCGTCACGGCGCAGCGCACCGACGATGCCGGCCAGCGCCCGGTCGAGGTCGTCGATCGTGTCCGCGTCCACCAGGGACCGCATCAAGCGGGTGGCGGCGGGGTTGTTCGGCCCGAACGCGCCGTCCCGGCCCACCCGCCGCATCGCAGCTCCCAGCGGAGCCTTGCCGCCGCGCAGACCGCCGTAGCGGGCGGCCATCTTCCCGACGACCGCCCAGTAGGGCCACAGCTGGTCGGGGGCGTCGGCGGTCACGGCGATAACCTCCGGGTTCGGGGTGATCGGCTGCCAGCTGTGCAGCGCAGCCCACTGGGCACCGTTGTCCTTCTCGGCTCGATACAGGCGGCGCAGGAACCGCTGGCCCGGGGTGTCGTCGGTGTCGGTCATGCGGGGGTGTCCTTTCGTAGGCGGGCGGCCACCGCGGTGACCTGAGGGTGTGATCGGGCGGCTGGGGCGACGGCGCGGGCGGCCACGCTGCGCGCGAGATCCTCGAGCCGGGCGGAGGCCTCGTCCGGGGCGATCTGGCCGGCGCAGGCGTCAGTGACGAGCGGATGGGCGGCGAACAGGTACTGCTCGGGGTCGATGCTGTAGCGCTCCACCCACCCGCCGTCCTCGGTGACCGTCTCCCCCGCTGATCGGATTCGTCCCCACACCTGGCGGCGGGCGGTCACGACGTGCTCCAGGAGTTCAGTGACGGCGGCGCGGTCGATGGCAGGGCGCGGCACGATCGCGTGGGCGGGGCCGTCGTAACGGGACTGGAAGAACCGTTGACCGGTCACTCGTATCGCCAGGGGCTCTTCCGGTACCGGGTCGCCGGCCAGGATGCCGCCGTCCTGGTTGGCCCACGCGCGCAGCGCCTGTAGCCACGCGGGACGTACGTTCGCCTCACCGCCGCCCTTGGGGGTGTGCATCTTCCAACAGCCCAGCTCGCCCGACTTGGCATCACGCAGGTAGGTGGCGTGCGGCACCAGCGCCGGATCGGCGCTGTCCCCGTAGGGCACCCCCTGCCCGAGTGCCATCGCATCGACCATGCCGTCGCCGTCGCGGCGCAGCATCACCGCACGCGACGGCCACGTCAACGCGTCCACCACTCCCCCGGCCGGGATCGGCGTACCCGGCTGGGCACCGTCCGGCCAGGTGAAGTGGAAGCTACCTGTCGGGGCGTCGACGCGGTTGACAGCGAGGGTGGCGGCCACCGTGCCCGCGACCCACATCGCCAGCGGGCGCAGCGCTCCCACCGCCAGAGTGCCATGGCGAACGGTCTTGCCCAGCGGCCCGGACGCGGGCATTGGCTGGATGCCGCCGAGGGAGAACTGCTGGCGCACCAGCAGTAGCCGCGCCGCCTCCGCCGGAGTCAGGCGCACCCCGGCCGCGTTGTGCCGGTGGTCGAGGAACGCCGGGGTGCCGCCGCCGGCGGCGTCGTACATGAACTCGGTGACCGGCTTGAACACCAACGGGTCGTCCACTGCGGGCGCTAAGCCGGGATGCTGGGCGAACGGCCGATCCGCGTCGAACAGGTTGAATCGGTCGGCGTGAGCGGCCAGCCAGCCGGGAAGGTCACCGCCGGCGGCGTGGTCGCAGGCCAGAAGGAGCCGCCAGATCGCGGCGTCTTCCAGCACGTTGCCGGTACACACGTCACGCACGGTGCCGGCGCGGGCAGCAAGCTCGGCCAACCCGAGCATCACGGTGCTGCCGTCGTGATCCACCACCGGGATCCACGGTTCGTCCACAAGGTTCATGCCGCACACGCTATCGCCCTGTTCTGACGGTGTAGCACTACTGCCCCCTTCGGGCGCATTTGCCGCGCCACCTGGCCATCAGGCCGGACAGAACCGCCCGGGGGGGCAGGGCCAACCACCTCCCCGCCCTCAGCCGCGAAGAGCGGCGCACACCGCGACGAGCCGCGCGCTTCACCTGCGGGTCGCCCCGCAGTCAGCAGCGCAGCGCCCCACAGATCACACCGGCGTAGACGGGGAAAAGACCGCGTGCATCAGCGGCTTGACTTCCGGGAACAGGTCGGTATCGACGCCGGACTCGCGCACATTCTTGGTCCCGATCACGATCGCACCCAAACCGACAGCGGCGGCGTACCCGTCCCGATCGGATCCCGCCAGCGCCAGAACATCCCCGGAAACCGTGACCGCCTCCGCGGCCAGGGTGTTGGCCAGGTCGCACCAGAGAGCCCCGGCGTTACGGATGCCCGTCGGTACATCGTGGAGGTCACCGCCACCGGAGACCTCCCACTGGGGTCCCCCCGAGCCGGCGACAGAGACCGGGCCGACCCCGATGACGGTATGACCGGTCTGCCAGCCGGTGGACGCTTCGATCAGCCGGTCCAGCCGCTCCACGGTCACGATGCCCGGGCATGCCTGCGCAGCGGCCTCGAGATCAGCGCGGTACGGCTCAGCCGCAGCGCTGACCGCCACTCCACCGTCGGCCACAGCCGACGTCTCGGAGGCGAGTTCATCGGAGGTCACCCACACAGACGCGGCAGCAGCCACAGCCACCAGTGGAGTCGCGACGAGAAGGACTGCCGGGGGACGGGAGGGAGAGGGGGTGCGAGCCATGTGCCATCAGTCCTTCATCGGGTCGAGTTAGCCCCCTGCTCAGCCGGGAGCGATCACAGCGTAAGTGGCCCCCCTGCCGCTTGTGGCAGCCCACAGTGGCCAGATCTCTCCCGGTCTCGACCTCCCGGCCGCCCAACCACATCGGGCGCCACCGGACAGCGCCCAACATCATCGCCGCGACCAGTGAAGCCCCGCGAGTGCGGGGAGAACCACGGGATGGTCGATGCGAGAAGCCTCTGGGAGGGCTAAGCCCCGCGTGTGCGGGGAGAACTGGCCGATAGCCCACCTCGGACACCTCAATCACGGTCGAGCCCCGCGAGTGCGGGGAGAACCGGGCACGCGACCCGAACAGTGCCGGGATCACGGATCGAGCCCCGCGTGTGCGGGGAAGGCAGCGTGAACGCGAGCATTGTTGGATCCACAATCCGGTCGAGCCCCGCGTGTGCGGGGAGGGCTGCGGTGTGCGTAGAGCACGAAGTGCTGAGGTAGGTCGAGCCCCGCGTGTGCGGGGAGGCCCCAACGCGACTCTTCGTAAGCGAACCGTCGGCGGTCGAGCCCCGCGTGTGCGGGGAGGGCGACTCTGGCAGCAGGTCTTCCAACAGGAATCCGGGTCGAGCCCCGCGTGTGCGGGGAGGGCCGCCGAGCAAGACGAGTCCGAGGATCGCGAGTCGGGTCGAGCCCCGCGTGTGCGGGGAGGGCACGTTCGTGACCACCCGGCCCGGAACGGAGATGGGTCGAGCCCCGCGTGTGCGGGGAGGACGTCGGGCCAAGTACAGCATGCGCCGGCCACGAAGGGCGAGCCCCGCGTGTGCGGGGAGGACAGACGGTCCTCCATCGACGCAAACCGCGACACGGGTCGAGCCCCGCGTGTGCGGGGAGGGCGGCACGATCCACGCCAAGGACCTGTCCATCACGGGTCGAGCCCCGCGTGTGCGGGGAGGGCCGTTTGGTGCGATCCTTACGGTATTCGCGGCGAGGTCGAGCCCCGCGTGTGCGGGGAGGGCAGTCTTCGCAGCTCAGACCTGGTGTGAAGCACGGTCGAGCCCCGCGTGTGCGGGGAGGGCACTTGGTGACCAGTGTGGATGTGGCCGCGGGTGCCGGTTTGTATTCAGTTGTCAAGAAGCGGTGGGGTGATGCTCACCGTACCGGGGGTCCTGCCTGTTGTGGTCCTGTCTTTTGTCCACCTTGGGGATCCCGGTTCTGCGAGTGCGGCAGGTGCCAGGGGTGGGTGCGAGACTGGCCTGCATGACCTCGCTTGAGCTTCGCCCCTACCAGCGTCAGGCCGTCGACGAGGCCCACGCCCTGTATGGGGCCGGGCATCGGCGGGTGACGGTGGCGCTGCCGTGCGGCACCGGGAAGACCCTGGTCACCGCCACCGTCCTGGCCGGGCACGAGCGGGTGGTGGTGTTCGTGCCGACGGTGGCGCTGCTGGCGCAGACAGTGGCCGCCTACCAGCAGTTGACGCCGGGGCGGCGGCTAGTCGCGGTGTGTTCTGCGCGGGCCTCGGTGGACCGGTATGCGGGGGATGTCGATCGTGACGAGCTGGAGCTCGGCGACCTGGGCGATGCGCTGGCCGGGGTGGAGCCGACCACCGATCCGCAGGAGATCGCGGCCGCTGTCTGTTCCCCCAGCCCGGTGACGGTGGTGTCGACGTACGCCTCCGCCCCCGTGGTGGCCGAGGCGGCCGAGTCCGCGGGGGTGCGGTGGGATCTGGTGGTGTGCGACGAGGCGCACCGCACCGCCGGGGCCGTCGACAAGGCGTGGGCGCTGCCTTTGGATGAGGAGCGGTTCCCGGCCGAGCGGCGGCTGTTCACGACCGCCACCACCCGGATGGTGTCCCCTCCCGAGGATGAGGAGGGTGGCCAGCCGGTGGAGGTGGCGTCGATGGACGACCCTGCCCTGTACGGGCCGGTTTTCGCGCCGCTGACGGTGCGGCAGGCGATCGACGGCGGCTGGCTGGCCGACTACCAGGTTGCTGTCGTTGCGGTGCAGGATTCGGCCGTGGCCGAGGTGATCGCCCAGGCCAAGCGTGACGGACACCTGCTGGACCGGGATGCCGCGGCCGCGCAGCTGGCGCTTCTGAGGGCCGCCGACACCCACCCCGACCTGGACTCGGTGCTGGTGTTCCACAACCGGGTCGCCCACTCGCGCGCCTGGTGCGCGCAGATGCGAGCCCTGGCCGGGTTGGATCCTGCCGCCCGGGAGACGCGGGTGTTCCACATCGACGCCGGCTCTGCGCCCGGGCACCGCACTGCCGCGTTGAACGCGCTTGCGCACCCACACGGCCGGCTGTCGGTGGTGTCGAACTGCAGGGTCCTGGCTGAGGGGATCGACGTGCCATCGCTGGCTGCGGTGCTGTTGGCGGCGCCGCGCACCTCCAGCCCCGACATCACCCAGATCGTCGGCCGCGCGCTGCGGCGGCACCCGGAGCACCCGGAGCGTAAGGCGCTGATCGTGCTGCCCGTGGTGCAGGATGTCGGGGACACCGCCGACGTTGACACCCAGGTGGCGCGCACCGGCTATGTGGCCGCGTGGCAGGTGCTCACGGCGTTGGCGGAGGACGATCCGCTGTTGTACACGGCGCTGCTGCAGATCCGGGCCGCGGCCGACCTCGGCCAGCCGGCGCCGACGGCGGCGACACAGCGGGTGCAGCTCGATGCTGGCCTGCTGCCAGCGAACCTGGCCGACGGGTTCGCCCTCAACGTCATGTCACGCACCACTTCGGGGCTGGCGTCGACCGCTTACCGGCTGGCCGACTACTACGCCCGTACCGGGTCGGCGTCCCCGAAGACCAGCTACGTCACCGCCGACGGGTTCCCGCTCGGTCGGCGCGTCTCCGATGCCCGGCGCAGCTACCGGCAGGGCCGGCTGCATCCGCGGCTGGTGGAGTTGTTCGAGCAGATCCCGGGCTTCACCTGGGCCAGCCGTCGTGGCCGGCAGGCCTCGACGGTGGAATGGATGCTGGACCTGGTGGAGCGGCACACCCAGATCACCGGGGTCCGCACGATCCAACTGTGGGAGACCACCCGGGACCCGGAGACGGGGCGGCGGATCCAGATCGGTCGGTGGGTGCACGAACCGCCGAAGCTGACCGAACACCAGCGACACCGTCTCGACGCACTGGCCGCGGCCGGCGGCTGAGGTCTCCGACATCACCCCCGGGGAGCGTCCGGTACGGCTACTGCCGAATACTGGCCGGGTGGACTACCAATGGACTTTTGACGATGAGTTTGTCGAGCGTGTCGTGAAACACCTGCTCGAGCACGACCTCACCACCGGCACAACCGACACCAAGCGTTGGCTCGACGCGGCCCCGGCCCTGGCCCGGCGTGTCTTCGGACAGACGCCCGATCCCGATTTCTTCGAGGATCCGGCAGACATCGCCTGGGCGCACTTCATCGCGACGTTCTGGATCCGCCGCCCCGAGCTTTCGCTCGACGACGCTGTGCACCAGAGCACCGATGCTCAGCTGCGGGAGCTCTTCGCCGACTCCATCGAGGACGCTCTCGGCCAGCAGGTCGATGACGCGTTCGGCCCGGCGCAGGCCCGTGAGCTCCCTCCGGAAACGGCGATGACGGCCGTCCCCACACAGGTGTTGGCGCTGCTGCTGGCCGCGTCGGCGGCGCTGCCTCATCTACTTCGCTGCGGGCACCCAGTGGCCCCAGACCCTGCTCTCGAGCAGGACTGCGCGAATCTGGTGAACCTGGCCTCGAGTGGCGCTGTGAGCCTATCGTCGCCCCTCAGCGTCGAAGACAATCTCGGAGCTGTGCTCGTGCCGACGCACATCCTTCGCGACTGCCGCGAGTTCTTCGCCTTGGACAGCCCCGCGATGCGCCTGGCGTTCACCGTCATCGCCGGGCAGGGCGACCCGGACCTCATCGAGGGGCACTCCTACGGCGACTATCTGAGGGATCTTCTTCACCAAGTCGACAACGGGTTCATGCTCACTTTCGGCTCTCCAGACGAGCCTGGTCCAGACGTCACGCCTTAGACGACTCGCCGACGACCTTCCCCGTCAGCAGGTCGCGCAGCCCGGGGTGAGCGGCTATCGAGACTCCTCAGGCCGGGTGAGCTTGGCGCGCACGATGCGGGTCTGAGGCTGGCCCTTGTACTGCTCGTGCCCCTTGACGGTGGCGCGGCTGATGGTGATGCGCTGCCGGTTCTCCAGCGGGGTGCCATCGACGGCGTCGGGCACGGCGCCCTGCCACTTGAGCAGGTGCCCGCAGTCGGTGTGTACGACCAGGAGGGTGACGAGCTTGGGCGGGTAGCCGTAGTCGGATTCCCAGCTGGTGAGGGTGACGATGGTGCCGGTGATGTCGGTGAGCTTGTCGCCCTCTGCGCCGAGGTGGTCGCCGGTCAGGGCGGGCAGGGCGGCGACGGCCTCCTTGCGGCGCTGCTGCCGGAAGTACACCCCGACCAGGGAGACCCACAGCGCGACGTGCTTGGCCGGGATGAACGGCTGCTCGGCAAGGACGCGCAAGTTCTGCGCGTAGTCGGAGTCGCCGAGGTCGGCGACGGAGGCGACCATCGCGTCGAGGTCGGCGTCGTCCACCTCGTCGGCGGCTTCGACGGTGTCGATACGGTAGGCCCGCTGGTCCGGGGTCTCGAAGGACGAGGGCCGCAGGATGGCCCACACGATGTCGGCGGTCGCGGGCTTCTCGTGGATCTCGGCGGTGGTGCGGGAGACGAACTGGCGGCCGCGGTCGGAGACGACGGTGGCCAGGGCGAGGAGCTGGCGGGACTCGAACGCCGCGCACGCCAGCGGCCCGTTGCCGTGCACGTCGCGGTCGTCCAGTCCGTCGAGGGCGTCGTCGGCCCACTGCATGGCCCACAGGCCGGTGGGGCGGACCCCGAGGAACAGGTGCAGGCAGGTGCGGCCGATCTGGCGCAGTTCGCCGGTGTCGTCGTTGCGCACGACGTAGGAATGGGTGCGGGCGCGGTTGAGGCCACAGTGGTCACAGTGGTTCGCGTCGGGGCGCTGCCAGTCCGACAGGTCCGCACCGGGGACGGTGGAGACGATGGCCTGACCGTCGATGATGTCCAGCGACGCCTGGAACGTCCATCCGCCGAACGACAGGGCGGGCGTGTTCAGCGCCAGGCGGACGCGATCTTCGACGTAGGTGACGCCGTCGCGGGTGTAGGTCTGCTCGTAGTAGTCGAGCTCGTAGACGAACCGGGAGTCGATCCCCGCGCGGGCGAGACGCCGGTTCGCGGCGTCGATACGGGACGTGGCCTCCGACAGGGCTGCGACGGGGATGTCCACCAGGGTGCCGTCGGGGGTGTCGGTCTCGGTGGCGGTCATGGCGGTGGCGGTCATGGCGGCTCCTCGTGCTCGTGCGGTCCTTTCCACGCTCTCCCGCCTGCCTGGGGGTGCAGCACTTGCGGGTGGGACTGGTGCACGCGAGCCGCGTAGCGGGTCAAGGCCACAACGCCGGCCGCCGGCCGGGGGTGGCTGGCGGTGACCTTGAAGGGCGGACAGTGCCGGCGCGGCGGCTGGGGGTGGCCCCGCCCGCTGCGGGCGGGGCCGAGGCCGCTACCCGTTGTGGTCGGTGTCCGGGCCGGTCGCCGTGGCGAGCACGTGGCGGGCCGCGACGCGGATGGCCTCCTCGAGGCTGTCGTCGCCGTCGCCGGTTTCCTCGGCCTTGTCGTGGGCAGCGACCGCGTCGGCAAGTCCGTCGAGGCTGTCGGCGAGGGAGGCCAGCAGCTGTTCATGCTCGATGAGCAGGTCGCCGATGTCGTCGTGCAGCTCGTCGTACACCCGGTAGTCGTCATGGAGTCCCCCTTCCATGTCGTTGATCTCGCGCTGGCGGGCAGCGGTGAGCTCCGCGTGCTTGTCGACGAGGTGGCGCAGGGCGGTGATCGCAGTGGTCATCGGGGTTCCCTTCGGTCAGGGTGGGTGAACGAGTCCAGCGTCTCGCGTCGTCGTGCCGATGCAGCAGCCCAGAACTGGCCGGTCATGTCGGCCTGCCAGGCCGCCGGCGGCGGACAGCGCCCAGCAGCGACGCGGGGCCGTCCGGTCGAGGCGGCGGCCCCGCGCCATCGCCGATGGCGGGGTCGCTGGCTGGCTCAGTCGTCCACGACGTACAGGTAGTGCACCTCGCGCAGTTCACGGCTGTGGCCCGGCTCGGGGACCGCAGCAAGGATGGACTCGCGCAGCACGTCCGGCAGAGCATCCGCGGCGTCACCAGCGCTGGCCGCCAGGTCCACGTCGTCGGCGCTGACCCCGGCAGGCAGGGGCACCAGAACCGTGTCGATGCGTCCGGTTTCGACGGTGGCACGGACCATCGGCGTCGGGTTCTCGCCGGTCAAGTGCTCGATCCGGTCGTGCACGGCGACGGCCCCGTAGAAGCGGTGGCCGCAGACCGACTCGACGGCGTCGCTGGCGCGGGAGTCGCAGTAGGCGGCGTAGTTGCCGCCGGCCATGACGTGCTCGCGGACGCGGCCCCATTCGCCGCTGGTGTGGTCGTAGGCGGCCGGTACCAGGATCGGGTGGCCACCTGCGGTGCGGTCGAGCACGACGGCGGGGGCGTCGGGGCGGGCCGGGAACACGCGCGCATCACGCGGGAGGAGCTGGAAGTCGCCGTCGGGGTCGATGGTTCCGACCACTGTCAGGGTGTCGGCGGTGGCGGAGACTCCGCCGAGGGTGAGGTCGCCGTACCGGGAGGGGGCGGGGCGCACGACCTGGAAGGTCAGTCCGTGGGGCGGGGCGGGCTGGTCGGTGTTGCTCATGGCGGGTGCTCCGTTCGGGGTCGATGTGGTGTTGCTTTGACCCTCTCCCCCGCCCCGGCGGGTGCAGCAGGCCCGCGTGTGCGGGCGGCGCAAATGCGGCTCCGCCCCGCACCGGGGGCCGGTGCGGGGCGGAACGAGGTCTTTGGTGGGGTCAGCCGGGCAGTCGGTCGGCGAGGCTGCCGAGGCCGTTCTCGCGCATGATCTGCTTGACGGCGGGCTTGTTCTCGGCGGCCTTCCAGGCGAAGTCCAGCAGGCCCCAGCCGACGATTCCCGAGCCGATGGCTCCGGCCGCGCCGGCGATGATCGCTTCGATTCCCATGATGTCCCCTTCGTGGTGCGGTTCTCCGATGCGTGTGGACGTTCGCCCACACCGGCAGGGACCTTAACAGCGCCTCGTGCCGAGAGGCGGTGGACAGGCGGCGGGGCCGGTTCGGCCGCCGCCCGGCTGGTCGCAGCCGGGCGGCGGTCGGGGCAGGTCAGGAGGGTACGGTCTGGTCGCGGGCGGCGAGCAGGGCGGGCAGGTAGACGGGCATGTGCGCGGCGACGGTCGGGGTCTTCGAGTCCAGGTAGTCGTCGAGGTCGGTGTCGCTGGCCCGCGCGATGACCCCCTGGGCGGGGTCGTGGGTACCGGTGACGAGGCGGTGCAGGGCCACCAGGACGCGGGTCAGGCACACCTGGCCGGGCTGACCGCTGGTGTCTGCGCGGCTCGCCGCGCGGGCGCTGACCTGACAGGCCGCGTCGCGCCACAGGGTCAGGGTGTCGGGGTCGAGGGCGCCCATGCGGTCGTGCAGGGCGAGAGCGAGGGCTTGAGCGCGGTCTGAGTCGTCCATGACGAGGCCGTCCTTCCGGCAGTGGTTCGGGGTGGGTGGTCCTCACCTTCTCCCGCTCCTCGGTCAGTGCAGCAGGGCTCGTGCCTTGGTCGTCGAGGCGGCGTCGAGAGCCGGCCGAGGGGCCGGCGGACAGCGCCGCCCTTTGGGCCCACGGTTGAGGCCCCGGCACCGCGCGGGTGCCGGGGCCTCCTGGAGGCACGTGGTCCTCACCAACGGCCGTACAGGCCGAAACCTCCCCCACCTCGCACCGGACTCGGGTCGCAGCGATGCTCACAGCTGGCCTTCGGCCCGTAGGAGGCGGTGACATAGTTGGCGCCACCACCGGCGAATGTTGACTCGCGGTTGTACTCGTCGTTGCCGACGATGTCGCCGCCCGAGCCGCGGGTCCACTTCACGGTGCGCAGGTGGGCGAACAGCGCCTCGCCGAGCCACGACTCGTGGGCGTGATCGACGGCGTGGTTGTTCTCGCAGACGCTCCAGAGCAGTTCGCGGCCGTCCAGTCGCGCCTCGGCGTCGCCGCAGTACCACGACTTGGTGCGGTTCGTGCACGGCCCCAGGCCGATCTGGCCCCAGTGCTCTGCGGTGGGCTTGCGACCCTTGCTCGCAGAAAGGATCGCCTGCAGCTCGCCGTTACTCGGGGCCTGACGGTCGATGAACATCTTCCACAGTGCCTCGGTCCGCTTGTCCGGCGCGACGTTCTTGAGCTTGGGCCAGACCCTCTCCAGCTGTCTCTTCTGCTCGGCGACGTACTTTGCTTGCGCGGCGTTGAGCGCCTTGCGCAGCCGTGGCACCTCTGCGGTCGGCAGCGCGATGCAGCCTTCTTCCCACTCGTATTTCGACATGTCGGGCCTTCCTCGGGTCGGGTGTCGTGGTCACCGAGGACTCTTCCTTTAGGTCTGTGGAGTGCAGCACGGCTGCGAGCTGCCCGTCGCAGCGCCGGGAGGTGTCCGGCTCGTCTGGCGGCAGGGGCGCCGTGCGTTACCGGCGCCTCCGCTCAGCGAGGGTTCGCCCGTCACGGAAGGTCGGCTTGCCATCAGCGCCGTGGCGGTGGTGGCGGGGGTCGCGGGCGGCTCGACGCAGGTCGGACAGCAGTTCGTCAGCCCGACGTTCACCTAGTTCGGCGACCGCCTGCCGGTAGGCGCCCTGCGTCTCCCAGTCAAGGTCTGGCAGTCCGGCGACAGCGCGGTGCCAGCGCAGCAGTTCGAGGAAGGCGGCGCGGTCGAGCCGGTCGGCGGTGTGACGGATGCGCTCGACGAGTTCAGGCGTGGCCATGTGGTCGGAGGGTAGATCGCAGCTCCGACACTCCCGTGGCGTCTAGAGGCCGCGGGCGGCGATGAGTCCGGCGATGAAGTCGGTGACGCGGTCGGCTTCGGCGTCGGTGAGGTCGAACTCGCGGCCGGCCACGACGGTGCGAGCCGGGCCGAGGGGTTCGAGGCCGAGGAGAACGCGGGTGGTGGCGGTCAGTGCGGCCCGGTCGGCGATCGCCTCTGGGGTGCAGTCGAGGGCAGCGGCGGTCGCCGCGAGCTGGGCGCGGCTGATTGTCGGCGGGTGGGCGGCTCGGCCGCGGGCGGCCGGCACCTGGCCACGTTCCCAGATGCCGAGCTGGCCGGTGCTGACCCCGATCGCGAACGCCGCCTTGGTCTGGTTCAGGCGCCGCTCGGTGCGGACAGCGCGGATCGCACGGCCCAGCGAGCGGGCTTCATCGGGGGTCATGGAAGCCGGTGCGGGCGTGCGTCCGCTTCCTGGTGTGGTGTCCATAGGTCCTCAGAGGTCAGCGATGCTCGCGATGGGGTGCGGTCCGGTAGTGGGCACGATAGGTCAGGTCGTGGTGTCGAGTGCTGCCAGCGCTGCGGCGAGTAATGCGCGGACCCTCTCCCGGGGGCCTTCGATGATGGCTCCGGTGTCGCCGGCGAAGTGCACGGCGACCTCGCCGGTGACCGGCTCGTCGCAGCCGGGGACCTCGGTGTCTTGGGGCAGGATCTCGACGCCGGTGCGGGCGGCGTCGAACCATTCGGTGCGGTAGCTCATAGGGTCCTCGTTTCTCGATGTGGGTCAGCGGATAGTGCGTCCAGTCCCCGCCGTGGCCAGCGGGTCGTCGGCTAGTCGATGGTCTTGGCGATTCGCACCATGTCGGTGATCGTCTCGACGGCGCGGGCGAGGGCGTCCTCGTGTGTCAGGTCGCCGGTGTGCACCTCACGCTCAGCCAGCGCCTCGGATTCACCGTCGCGTTCGACTGTCACGTACACGCAGTCACGGTCGGGTAGTTCGTGGTCACCGTTGGTCGCCAGGACGTTCCTGTCTCCGACACTCACCCACAGGGCGTGGCAGCCGCCTCCGGTGCTGCCGGGCTCGGCGTCGATGCCGTGGGCGGCGAGTGCGGTCGTGATCTCGTGGGAGTAGGTCTCGTTCTTCATGGCGGTGGCCCTCTCTGTCCTGGGCGTGTTTGTCGGTGGTGTTGTCAGGCCCCCGCCGCGAGGGCGTCAGCGACGGGGGCCTGTGCTCGTGGGTCAGTCCTCCCCCGGCAGGGCGAAGGTCAGCACCGGCCGGGCGCCGTCGAGGTGCACCGTGACGACGGCGCGGGCGGTGCGGGGCACCGTGGCCCGGCGGGTGTTGGGGATGCGCAGCAGAGAGAAGGTGACGCGGTGGCCGAACACTCCGCCATGAACGCGGCCGGCACGGTCGAGGGCGCGGCACATGGTCACCACGTCGTGGATGCGGCCGGAGACGTCCTGGTAGGCCCTGTTGTTCTCGTCCCAGGCCGCGAGGTCGTCCCAAGCAGCGCGGGTGAACAGCAGCCGCGGCATCAGTTCCGGGCTGCGGCCGGTTCCCTGCGCGTAGACGGGCGTGGCGTCGATGAGGTCGCCGGCGGCGATGAGGTCGTCGGCGGTGACGGCGTGGATCGGCTCGCCGAACGCGGCGGTCATCTCGTCGCGGGTGCGGGTGTAGGTCGTGGCGTCCATCTCGGCCTCCCTGCCTCGTCGGTGCTGTTGGCGTGCCTCTACTGTGCGGGCGGCTTGTGGCGGTGCAGCAGTACCGCACGCCGCCTACGGGGCTGCCGGTGCGGGCGCCTGTCGGGGGCGTGGTTCCGGGGATCCAGGGGGAGGTAGTCGCCATCGCGTTCCAACCGGCCCTTCCGCACTCGGGTAGGGGTCGCTTCTCGCCGGGCTGGCCCCCGCGCTGCGGCGGACAGCCCGGTGATCGGGGCGGGATGTGCGCCGGCTCCACGATGTCGGCGGCGGAGTCAGCAGCCGCTTAGCGCCGTCGCAGGAGCAGCCCGAAGTCGGCGGCGGCCTGGGTGACGAGGGCGATGCCGGCGCTGACCGGAATCTCCGGCCGGTGCCGGTCGCGTTCCTCGGGACGGTCCGTCTCGGGGTGTGGGTAGATGCCGTCCCAGTCCTCGCAGTGCTCCCAGTTGGCTTGCACTTCCTCGAAGGTCTGAACTCCGTTGACGTCGAGGTACAGGCCCGCCTCCGGATGCTCGACCAGTGAGTGGATCCACGCCCCGTTCTCGAAGCCGATGTATACCCGCTTGAGGTGGTAGCGCTCGGCCAGCGCGGCTGACAGGTGGTCGCAGTCGCAGTCGGTGAAGACCTGCACGACCACGTCGCCATAGTCCTTGCTGGTGGTGGCGTTCATGGGTGCGCTCCTGGCGGTGGGGGCTGGTGACCTAACCCTCCCCCGGTCTCGTACCGGTGCAGCAGCCTCGGTCGGGCCTCTGTGGGCAGTACGTCGATCTCCTGGTCGCGTCGCCCGCCGGTCGTGCGTGGAGCGGGGGCGGACAGCGCGATGTTTTCGGCGAAACGACGAACGCCCCGCCTAGACGGGGCGGGGCGCGCAGTGTGTGGGGGGGTTAGGTGAGCGGGTGGCGGCGATTGCCGTCGAGGACGGTGCGGATGAGTCGGCGGTCCTCCGCGGTGCACTCCTTGTGGGTGGCGAGCGTGCGCAGGGTGCGTTCGCCGGTCTCACGGGTGCGGGGGTCGTCGCTCATGGCCGCGTCGAGCGCCCACATGAGGCGCTTCCAGAACCGGTCGGCGGCTTCTGCGCGGGCGCGCTGGCGGAGGGTGGCCAGGACGCCGATCAGGCCGAGGATTCCGACGAGGATGGTGGCTGCGGGTGCAATGAAAGTCATGGTCTTGCTCCTATCGAGTGGGTGGCTAACTACCGCCTCTACATCTGTAAAGGTACTTTTAGGTTACCAGGGCTGTGTGATACCACCCCGCCGGTGCAGCAGACCATCACGCCACCATCAGTTCCAGACCAGGCGAATCAGCGGACAGGGCGAAACCTCACATCCGGCCCGTCCCCTGCTCCCGCCGTCGCACCTCCCGGCGGCAGTGGACTCGCCGGGCAGCACCCATCTCAGGGGCAGGCCGGAGCCCGCCTGGCGGGTTCAGATCCAGGGTCAGAGCACGGTTATCCAGACGTGGGTTGTTCTGTAGCTGTCCCCGACCGGTGCCTGGTGCGCGATCTCGTATATGCCGGGCGGTGGCGGGTAGGTCAATTTCTTGGCCACATTCAAGTTCGTCGCGCACACCTGGAACTCGCGCCTACCCCTCGGCGAGATGACTACGCTCCCGCGAACATCTTGCCGAACGTAGTCATCGCCATCCCAGATACGGCCCTGGACACCAGGATTATCAGGCGTCACAAACGTCCAGTCCTTTGCGTGCACTCTCACTGGAACCGCCGACCGGCTCTCCATCGTGACATCGGTGCACAGACCCCCATCCAGGTATAACGGCCCTATCGACGTCGTCAGCCAGTCTTGGACGATCGGTTCGCTGATCGGTTCGACTGTCCACCCTTCCAATTCCGCTGCTCGCAGCTCCCCGAGCCTCTCGTCGAGCTGATCTTGGCGGGCTTGAGCGAGTTCCGCCTGGGTGGGGGGTTCGGGCTCTGCCGACCAGTCTTCCCCGCACCCGGTTAGGCCCATGACCGAGACTAGGAGAATGGAAACCACCCCGCGAAGTGTCATGTCGTGGAGATTAGGCCGCCCATGATCGCCACCGGCGGCAGACAGCCCTATCCCCTGGCAGGCCGGCGGGCACGTCGCAGCCGATAGTCGGACAGCGCGGCTTGGTTAGCGAACGACGGCGTGACGACCTATCTAGTTCTTCACGCGAACGTAGGGGTTCCCCCCAATCAAGCGCACCACTTCCCTTCGCAGGGAGGCGCCAGGAGACTACGTGCAAACGCACCACCAACCGGGGAGCGCCCTGCCGGGGACGGGCTGACCCGCCCCCGGCGGATGGTGGCGCCTAATCAGAAGGCGAGGGTGTAGATGTCCTCCAGGGGCACCTCCTTGCGCTGGGTAGGCGTGGTGCCCTGCTGGCCGCCGACGAAGACCGCGTTGCCGTCTGCGGTGAGGGCGACCAGTTCGCCGGTCAGCCGCATCCAGTCCGAGTCCACGTCGCCGCACTCGGCGTCCAGGTAGTCGATGGTCACGCGCATCGGGGCGTCGGTGAGAAGGTCCCGCATCACGGCGACGATCACCGGATTCATGGTTGCCTCCCACTCCCCCGGCTCGTGGCGCAGGAGTGCACCGCACTCGTCGGGGTTGTCGGCATCCTCCTCCAACGCGATCGGGCGCAGGTCGTCCGGCTCGAGCCGGTCGGTGGCGTCGATCGGAGTGATCTTCGTGGGTGCCATGGTGTGCTCCTAGTCGTCGAAGTAGTTGAGGTCGTCAGGTTCGTGCCGGTCCTGGCGGTAGCCGTCGTCGCCGCCATCGTCACGGTCGAAATCGTTAACCCAGGCGGGCTCGTAGTAGGAGTCGCTACTCACTTCCCCCGCCCTCCTTGGCCGCCCGGAACGTCGAGACCATCTCGACGCAGCGCCGAAACAGGTCCTCGAGTTCAGTAGGCGAACCTTCAATGACCACCGGTCCATCGTCGGTGGTGATCCTCAGTCCCAGACCGGCTTCCACGTAGGAAGCACCGGCCAACTCTGCGGCCACGTCGCCGGTGTCGTGCCACTGGCCGTCGGAGTCCTGGCCGTACTCAAGCAGGCTGGGCGCAGCCATTTCCGGGGTGCTCCACGAGGTGGGGTAACTCACGCCGTCACCACCTGCCGAATCGCGGCCGAGAGCGCGTCCCGACCAGTGTCGGTCACGTCGATCATGGTGTCGCTCCTTCGAGGTGCGGATGCGGATTGGGTGCCGCTACGATCCCGTGCCCCGCCGTGGGTGCAGCAGGAGCCGGCGTGCGATCGAAGCGTGTTGTAGCCGCCGGGTCAGGCCGCCAGCGTGGAGATCTGGTCAGCGGTCTTGCGGTGCTTCGCGGCGAGCGCGAACGCGCGGCGGATCGCCGGGCGTGCGGGCCCGTCGTTCTTCCACTCCGGCAGCGGTCGCCCGGCCAGCCGGTCGGCCCGCTGAGCGAGCAGCGCATCCTGCAGGTCCACGGCGTTACGCAGGTCGCGGCGGTCGATGTAGCCCGCGAACTCGCCCATGAGGTCACGCTCGATCAGCGCCTGACAGTCGCCGTGCCAAGAGGCCGTGCGGGTCCCGTGGATGCGGGCGCGAAGCCGCTTCGCCAGCCGGACCAAAAAGTCAGCAAACGCAGTCTCCTTGGCCGCCCGGATCTCCGGCGGCACCGTGTCAGGGTCGAAGTGCCCGTCGCAGAGAACGTGGTAGCCGGTAGCCGGGTCTACGCCGATCACCTCGTTGTGAGCGTTCGCCGGGGCGGGGGTGAGCAGGCTCGAGTCGCGGAAGATGGCGGGAAAGTGGTGGCTGGGCATCGCTGGGCTCCAATCGGTCGTGGGGTGGGCTGTTCGATGCCTCGACCCTCTCGTGCCCGACGCCCGGTGCAGCAGACGGTGCAAACACTCCCCGTGTGCGCCGGTCACCACCCTCGAGTGGCCGTCCGGCGGGCGGGCGGCGACGCCGGACAGAACCTGCCGGGTGCGCCGGCCGCCACCCGGCACCGCCGGGCGGCAGCGAGGCCGGCTAGTGCAGCGCGCGGGCCGCGTCGGCGAGGATCTGGTTCGCCGCGGTGACGACCTGCTGCGCGTACGCCTCCACCGTGCCGGGGGTGCCCGGGGCGAGCAGGTCGTACGGGTGGGTGATGTACCGGCCGAGGACGATGCCCTCCACCAGCACGGTCAGGGTGAACCCCTCCGGGTCCATGATCCCGTCGCTGTCCGCGTCGAAGTGCACGTCCACCCCAGCGTGAGTGCAGCCCTCCCAGGTGAGCCCCCCGTCCCGGGCCAGGGTGCGGATGAACTGGAACAGTGAGGCCAGAGTGTTCTCCTGCTTGTGCCACGAGCCCTGCTCGACCGGGTTCCAGTCGGCGGGTTCACGGATGGCTGCGACGCAGTCCGCCAGTTCCTGGCGGGTTTCATCGTCGAGGTCTTCGATGCTGGCGGTCAGGGTGCGCATGTCGGGTTCCTTCCAACGGGGCGGGGTGGGCTTGTGGCCTCCACTGTCTCCCGCGCCCTTGCCGTTGCAGCACCAGCCAGGTGTAGGTCAGCGGACGTCGGCCCAGTGCCCCGTCTCGTCGGCGAAGACGTTGGTGCGGGCTCCGAGGTCTCCGGCCAGTACGAGGAACCCGTGGTCCTCGACGTAGCCGGTGAACTTCACGCCGTCCCCGAGCTGTGCGATGACGGTCGCGTCATCGGCGACGGTGACGCTGTTGCCCCAGGACGAGTTCGCGACGACGTTGACAACGCCGTCACCGACGACCCGTAGGCGGGGCAGACCGCTGCGCACCTCGATGGTCACTCTCGCGGCCTTTGTGCTGCGTACCTCCAGGTGTGCGGTGCACCCGTCGGGCTCGCGGGTGTTGGTGGCGTCCAGCAGAACGTGGCGGTCCTGCCGCTCCGTCAACGGTTCCGCCAGGAGCCGGCGGGCGTCGGCGTAGGTGTCCGGGTACTGGCGGGCGGCGGTCGGTGTGGTCACGGCGGGCCTCCTGGGGTTGGGGTGTGTTCCCGTCCATGCTTTCGCGACCGCGCGGCGATGCAGTAGGCGCGCATCGGAGGGCCCGGCCGACGACGCCCTCGCGCTCGTCCAGGAAGCCCAAGGTGGCCAGATGGAACGGCGACTGGGACAAAAGAATCGGCCGGCTCAGCAAGAATCTGACCTGCCCGCACGCGGTCGACGGACAGCCGCGGGGTCGAGCGGGCCTTCGGTGGCCGCACCGCGAGGGATGCGGCCACCGCCGGGGTCAGGACTCAGCGGGCGCGGTTCGCTCCAGACTCAGAGAGGGAACCAGGCTCATCGCATCCGCGTAGGGGAACTCGTCCATCGGCAGGTCACCCCAGGAGGGTCCGCCGTAGAGGGCGACGCGGTGACCGGCGACGTCGATCTCGGAACGGTGGCGGCTGTACCCGGAGACGTAGTCGATGGCCTTGGTCCAGAACTCCTCGACGGCCGCGGTCACCTTCGGGTCGCGGGCCAGTGCGTCGATCTCCTCGTCGTCGAACTCGTCCGGAGTCTGGCGCATGTCGTCGAACAGCGGCGAGGCGCCGGTGAACCCGGCCTCTACCCACATCGCGGTGGTCAGCTTGTAGCGGCCAGGCAGCGCGTCGATGTGGCGCCGGTAGGCGTCGACCACGGCCGCACGGTTCGCGTCCTCGTCGTACGGGCCGTCCGGGTAGTCGATGTCGGGCACCAGGTGCGCGGTGATGATCAAGTGGGCTCCCATATCGGGCCTCCTCGGGGTCGGGGTGAGTATGACGGCCCCAGTCTCGGGAGTGGTCGCCGCGGCGCAGCAGTCCGCCGGGCTCGCCCCCCGGATCGAGCTTCCGGTGCCTCGGTCCAGCTCAACCGCGGTGTTGGCACGTCGCCACCCTCGTCGCAGGTCGTGCTTGAACCGCCACCGCGAGGACGCCGACGGAGCGGACAGCGACACCTCCCAGCGCACGCGACCTGACCGCCACGCCCCGGCAGCGGTCAGGTCGCGAATTTCAGGCGGTGCGGGTGATGGCGACGGACTGCGCGTCGGTCTCGACGGTGATCGTCGCGTCCACGGGCATGCGGTTGACGATGTCGCCGAGCGTGGCCGTGACATCGTCACGGTTGAACACCACGCCGTACAGACCCGCGAGGGAGAGCACCTGCCGCCACTGCTCGTCCAGGTCGGTGAAGACCGAGTTGATGGCGGTGCGGGCGTTCTCAATGCCGGTGGCGGAAGTGAACGCGGGCATGTCGCCGAAGTCCGAGTGGGAAGGGTCGGTGATCGTGCCCTCGAAGAAGAAGGTGCGGGTGTCGGTGGTGTCCATGGCGGGCTCCTCGTGCTCGGGGTGGGCTGGTCTGGGTGCGTCCTCGACTGTGCCCGCGGTTCGTGGCGGTGCAGCACTTCGGCCGCCGGCGCCAGCCGGCGGCCGAAGCTCTGTCCTGCTGGCCGCACGGCCTGGTGCCCGGACAGGGCGGCGCCCCTTTCCCACCCCGCGGGAGGGGTAGCGGTCAGGCGACCTGCCAGTGCCGGCCCTTGCCCAGCGGATGTTCGGTCGGTGTGGCGAGCCCGTCAGAGATCACCAGGTACTCGGTGCCGATCTTCTGTCGGTTCGCGGTGTGTGGGCTGTCGAACTCGAGCACAGTGTTCCGCGGGTAGAGCTCGAGGACGCCCGGGTGGGCGTCGTAGGTCAGTACCCACGGCGCCGGGCACGCCTGCAGTGCCGTGGCCAACCGCTCGTGACACTGCGGCTGCATGCCCTGGGCGTAGAGGCGGTTGCCGACGCCGAGGTAGGGAGGGTCGACGAACAGGAACACCTCGTCCTCGATGCCGGAGCCGGTCAGATCCTCGATCCTCTCGATGCCGTCTCCTTCGAAGACGCGGAAACGGCGCCCGAAGGCGGCGACCGCGCGGATCCTGTCCGCCAGGCGCCGACTGGGGAACCTCGACTCCACCGTGTAGCGGGCCGCCTGCTGCCGGCCTCCGATGGGGCCGACGTTGCCCAGCACCATCCCCGAGCGCGAGCAGCGGTTGACGATGAACGCCGCGTAGCCGAGCTCGTCTCGGTCGATGTCGTTCCCTGCGAGGGCGGCGGCGACGATCTCACGGCTGTGCAGGAACAGTTCCAGGGTGGGTGTGGTGGCTTCGACGCGCGCGGCGAGCCGTCCGTCGTCGGCCATGATTGTGGTCCAGAACGCGGCCACCGCCGGGTTCGCTTCGACGATCCACGCCTCGGGCACCTCGTGCGCCTCCAGCGCCATCAGGGCGGCGCCGGCGCCGCCGCCGAACGGTTCGATCCACACCTCCACATCCATCGGGCCCAACAGGTGGTCGAACACCTCGACAAGCCAGCCCGTCATGCGGACTTTGCCGCCCGGGTAGCGCAGCGGCGACACCCACCGTGGGGCGGTCACCGCGGGCTCTTCTCTTTCGCGGAGGCTTCGCCGGCGGCCCGCGCGGCGGCGAGCACCATCCGCCACGAGGTCAGGTCGATGCCGTGGAAGCTGCGGTCGATGGCGCCCTTCTCGGCGGCGGCCTCCTCGCCGCGTGCGTTCCGCTGCAGCGCGTACTGGATCACCATGGTCGTCTTCCGATCGTGGAATCCGAGTGCGCGCAGCTTCCGCAGCCCTGCGTCGATGTCCACGCGGTCCACGTCGTAGCCAGGGACTCGGACCACCGGCCGGTTCACTGGCCGGCCTCATCTCGCAGGCCGAGTCGCTGCATGATCTGCTCGTGGACCTCCTGGCGCGGGCCAGTGGGGTCGGCGCTAAGGAACGCGATCAGGTTTGCCGTGCGCTGCTCGTAGGTCAACGCGAACACGGCATCAGTTGTCGATGCGAAGTTGGGAGTGACACTGCCGTACGGGTTGCCGGGCAGGTGAGGGCTCATCGGTTGTCTCCTGGGGTTGGTTGACGGTCTCTAGGACTGTCCGGTCTGGTCCTCCAGAGCGCGTCTCATTTCTGCGAGCGCGTCCATGGCGGCCTGGTGCGCGATACGTAGCGCGAACTCGGCGCGGACCATGGAACGCCCACCCTGCGCGTAGGCGGCTCGGCGCACCACCCGTTCCACCTCATGCAGCCGCATCGCCGCCTGGTGAACGTCTTCGACGTGCGTGTCCGAGATACTGCGGTCGTTCTCGTTCTGATCAGTGTTCACCGTGCCTCCTTCACCTGGTGTGTGCCTCCATCCTGTGGCCTACTCAGATCGGTGCAGCACGCCAGCCGAAGGCGCCCCGGTGGGGGCCAGGCCTTTCGGTAAACAGCAGCCCTCCCCGCAGTGGCCGCTTCCACGGTCAGACTCGAGGACGACTCCATTGTCGAGTCGGGTCATGTCGGTGCGGCACCCGCACACGAACCCGACTTCCCGCCAGGTGCGAACGCGTACCGGACAGCCCCGCCCAGGAGCGGTGGAGCCGGGTCAGCTCTTGGTGAGGTAGTGGGCGTCGTCGCCGAGGGCGAGCTCCACCTCGGTCTTGAGGGCACGGTTGCGCAGCAGCTTCGGATCGCCAGCCAGCACCTCGCGGGCATCAGCGCGGGCCGCCAGGTGGATACGCCCATCACGCAGCAAGTCCGCCACCCGCAGCCCGGCGTCGCGGCCGGCCTGCGCTGTCCCGGTCATCGCACCGGGGCCACGGATCTCCAAGTCCTTCTCCGACAGCACGAACCCGTCGTCGGTGCCGACCATCGCCTCCATACGTGCCTGCCCGTCGGCGTTCTTCGTCTCGGCCACCAGCCAGCACTGGCCGGGGTGCTGTCCACGTCCGACGCGGCCGCGCAGCTGGTGCAGCTGGGCCAGACCGAAGCTGCCGGCGTCCAGGATCACCATCACCGTGGCGTTCGGTACCGACACCCCGACCTCGATCACCGTCGTGGCGACCAGCACGTCCAGCTCGCCGGCCTTGAACGCCGCCATCTGCTCGGCCCGCTCATCGGGATGCTGTTTACCGGTCGCCAGTCCGATGCGCAGTCCCGCGAGGGCACCGGCGCTGAGCTCGTCCGCGGTCTCCTGCGCCGCGGCGGCCTGCTTGGTCTCGGATTCCTTGCCCGACACGACCACGCGCGGGCACACCACGAACGCCTGCCTCCCGGCAGCGACCTGGTCGCGGATCGCTGCCCACGGCCCGGCCGACGGATTGCTGGTGGAGACGGCGTGCTCGAGCCAGCGGGTGTCGATCGGCGAGCGGCCCGGCGGCTTTTCGTCGAGGATCGACACCTCGAGGTCGCCGTACACGCTGATCGCGGCGGTCCGCGGGATCGGGGTGGCGGTGGCCTGCAGGATGTCCGGCACCGCCCCGCCTGCGCCCTTCGCCGCGAGCAGTGCCCGTTGGTCAACGCCGAAGCGGTGCTGTTCGTCGACAAGTCCGAGCCCGAGGCGGGCGAACCGGACCTTGTCGGTGAGCAGGGCGTGGGTGCCGACGACAAGGTGCACGGCGCCGTCTTCCAGGCCGGCCAACACTTCCTTGCGTGGGCGGGGCAGGTTCTTGCTGACCAGCAGGTCCACACGCAGCCCCAACGGTGCCAGCGCCTCGGCCAGCTCCTCGTGGTGCTGGCGGGCCAAGATCTCGGTCGGCGCCAGCAGGGCGGCCTGGTAGCCGCCCTCGATCGCCATCAGCGCCGCGCCGGCCAGGACCATGGTCTTGCCGGCGCCGACGTCACCCTGCAGGAGCCGGTTCATCGGCGAAGCCGCGGTCATGTCGTCGCGGACCTGCGCCAGCGCACGCTTCTGGGCGCCGGTCAGCGGCCACGGCAGCCCGGCAAGCCAGCGGACGGTGAGCTCGCCAGTCGGGGCATGGGCGACCCCAGGTTCGGCGGCCTGAGCGTTGCGCAGCACCCCGAGCGCCAACTGGAGCCGGAACAGCTCGTCGTAGGCCAGCCGGTCGCGGCCACGGTCGGCGGTGGGCTTGTCGTCGGGCACGTGCACCGCGCGCAGCGCGTCGAGCCGTGAGGGCAGGCAACGGCCGGAGACGATGCGGGCCGGCACCGGGTCGTCGAGCTCCGGGATTCGGCGCAGGGCGTCGGTGGCCGCGCGGCGCAGCATCCACGTGTTGACCTCATGCTTGGCCGACTGCCGGTAGATCGCCATGAGCGGGGCGCCAGCGTCGTCCAGCTTCTCGGTCAGCGGCGCCGACATCGAAAGCCGGCCATTGAACTCGCCCACATCGCCCTGCACGATGACCAGGTCACGGGTGCGGAACCGCTCGCGCATCCACATGGCACGGAAGTACATGATCGACACGTCGGTGGTGTTGTCGCCGACGGTCAGCCGAACGTAGGACTTCTCCCAGTTGGTGTCCACCCTCTTCACCCGGGCGATGAACGTCGCTTCGATTCCGGGACGGAGCTCCTGCAGAGCGGTGATCTGGGTGCGGTCCACATACCGCAGCGGCACCCACATCATCAGGTCGTACACGGTGGTGATCCCGGCGCCCTCGAGGCGGTCGCGGGCCTTCTCCCCCACCCCGTCCAGATCCGAGATCGGCACCCCGCGCAGCCCGTCCAGGCTCGCGTCGAACTCCAGCGGACCGCCGGCCCCGGTCTCGGCGAGAACGTCCGCCGCCGCCCGGACGGTCGCCTCCTCCGGCACCGACCAGTCGACCGTCGGGGCCGACTCTCGCACCGTCCCGGTCAACTCCGCCCACGGAGGGAGCTCTGCACGACGGTCCGCCAACGCCCCGGCGCCGGCAGCGGCGAGGGGGAGGAGCCCCACATCCACCCCCAGGCGCATCAGCTGCCTACGGTGACTGCCCAGCTCTGCCAGCAGCGCCGGCGCCAGGCCGGCCGGCCATGGATCCGGCCTCAGCGCCGCCTGCAACGCAGCTGACGCCGTCCCGTCTCGTACCAAAGCTGCAGCGGCAGAGCGCAGTCGCGCCCGCTGCACCGTCGTCAGCATCATCGACGCGCCCCTCCCCCGCTCGTCTCGGAACCTCCGCGATTCTGGCTGGCTACGACCGTAAACCGCGCCTGTGACACCTGTGGCACACCTGCCGTCCAGTCCCCGGCTGCGGTGACGCCGCACCGGCACGGCCCGCCCATACGCTGCAAGCATGCCCACCCACACCGATGCCGGACGCTTGCCCGTCTGGGTGCGCAGCGTGACCGCGACCCCAGCTCTTCGCCAGGCATGCGCCGACTTCCAGCTCACCAGCCGGGCGCTGCTGCTGGTCAGCGCCACCCACCACCCGGATGCGGTGCTCACCGCCGCCGCCCACTACGGAGTCCCGCAGCCCGCCGGTTCCGTCCAGGGCATGACGCAGGCGTACGCGGCGTCGTTGTGCGACTTCGCCCGCCAGTACCCCGACCATCTCCTTGCCCGACCAGGCACCGGACTGCCGGTGACCGTGACCGACCCCAGCACTGGCGCGACGATCGTTCCGTGGGCGGATCTTGGCCCCCTGCAGCTCAACGACCGGTGAACGCGTCGGACCCGGTGACCGCGTCGGCAAGGGCGAGGATCGCCTTACGGGTCCGCGGGCTGATCGAGTCGTAGTCGATCTCCAGGCCGCCCTCTACAGCTGGGTCGAACGGCAGCGACACCACGCGACGGGCGATGCCTTCGGTGAAATACTTCGCGATCCGGTCTGGCTTAGCGTTGGTCCGCGGCGACCGTGACGTCACCACCACGATCAGGTCATCGAGCAGAGCCTCCAAGTGCTCGTCGTCAGTCTCCCGCAGGCGCTTCTTGAGCCAGTTGACCATCCAAACCGCAGCGTTAGCCCCATCGACTCCCTCGGCTACCAGCACCAGCAGGTCCGCCTCATCGAGCAGGGCCGGCAGCATGCCGTTCTCCCCGGCCGCGGCCGCAGTCGTGATGTCGCCGGGGGTGTCGCTCAAGATCAGCTGGTAGTGCCGACGGAGTTCGTCCATCAGCCGGCGGTAGTCGTCGCCGGTGATCGGCCGCTCCGGACGGTCCGTCTTCGCCCCCAGCACCTCCAGGCCGGTATCGCCTTTGGCGGTGTGCTCGCGGACGTTGGCGTACGCCGTCACGTGTTCGAGCTGGTCCAGGAGAGAAACCACGGTGCCGCGGCCTTCCTTCGGGCACCGGGTGGACAGGTTCCCTCCGGTCGGCGAGGCGTCTACTGCCAGTACACGGTCCTTACGGACCGAGGCGAACACCATCCCCAGCAGTGCGGTCACGACGGTCTTGCCGACGCCGCCCTTCTTTCCCAACACGACCACGTTGAGAGGTCGGATCGTGTCCCGGCGGGCAGACGACTCGTGAGCCTTGGTCTCGTCCGGTTCCCCAGCCAGGAACCGCTTCATGCGGGCCAGCGGCCCCTGCTTGACCGGAGCCGTGTCCATCTTGTGGCGCCGCTCCGACGGTTTGGCCGGCCGGCGCGCTTCCGCCGACGTCCGATAGGTGCGCGCCGGCTCGGACGTGGCCGTCTCGCGGTTGCGGCGCAGCACCACCGTCATCGAGTCGTCCGGGTCCTCCTCGTCCTCGTCGCCGCCCACCGCAGGAGCAGGCTGCGCCGGCACCGGGAAGGCCGGCATGGCTGACTGCCCACCGGCCGGTGACGGGCCGAGGTCGTAACCGACCGGAGCGGGCGGTGCCTCTCGAGGAGGGACGGGGTGATCCCAGAAACCGTCGTCGAAGTCATCGGGTGCGAGCTCGGCGGCAACAGCGTCGGGCGGGGCCCCCTCCTCGGGCCCCTCAGCAGTGGCCACCTCCGACGCGGACGTGTCGTCGAGCTCGACGGCGTCTGCCGAATCTGTACCGGACAGCGCCCCCCGGGTCTCCGGCTCCACGCTCTGCTTCGGGCCACTTTCCTCCGCGACCGGAGACGTGGGTGTGAGCGGCCGGGCCGGCGGCGGCGGCTGGTCCTCCACAGGCGCGGCGGCCCACGGGTCGTTCAGCTCCTCGAAACCGTCGTCGTCGGCCGAAACCGCAGCGTCATCGAGCTCGTCGTCACCGTCGGCAGGCCCGGCGGGTACCGCTCCCCTGGCCAGGTCATCGTCAGTGACCTCCCATGGCTTCGGCGTCATCAAGCCTCCTTCGCAGTCATCGGCTCCTGTGTCCCATCTTCCCTGTGAGGCATGCCGGGCTACCTGCCGGCAGGCTTGCTCGTCTGGCGGGCCCAGTTCTCGTGCCGGTCTCCCGTCCTGCGGTCAACGGCGCCGGTCGTGCAGATCGCCGTCCAGGACCGGAGTCGTGATGCCGCCTGCTGTCCCATCCAGTCGGTCAGCCCGGAGTCCTTGACCCACGACTGCCGGTTCGAGGTGCCCACCACCAGCATCGACCGGGGCTGGGCCGAGATCAGGTCGGCGAGCATCTTCCAACCCGACTGGATTTGGTCGCGGTGGCGGGCTGCCACCCCAATGTCGTCGACCAGCAGGAGCGCCGCTCCGTCCACCCACCTGCGGAATGTTTCCTCCATTTGCCAGGTGGCGACCTGGGGCCCCATGAGCTCGGCTTCCGAGGCCACACGGATCCTGTCGCCGAACCCGAGGTCGGCTACTGCGTTGGCCACCGCGAACGCTGCCCATGTCTTCCCGATCCCGGTCGGCCCGCACAGCATGAGCCCAGACCGGCTTCGTGGTCGTGCGGGGTCTTTCCAGGTGTCGAGAGCGTCACGCGCCCGCACTTGCCACGTTTCTTGCGAATGGGGATCCAGGACGGCTGTGTCCAGGCCGGCGGCGGCGTCGAACGCTGCGGCCCGCTCGGACCACCGTTGGCGGGATCTGTCTGCCAGCATCCGCAGTATCCGCTGCTCACTCGGATCTTCGTTCTCTCTGCAGTCACGACACACCACGTGGTCCCGCCACTGTGGGACCGCTTCCACGGTGGCCCGGGTCCGGTGGACGGTGGCCCCACATCGAACACACTCGGCGCTCACGATTGGCGTGTTCACAGTGTCCCTCTCAGATCGTCGTCGGCATAGTCTCCGGCCTGATCTGCGGCTGCGGCGTTGGTCCCGGCCACTCCCCCACCTGCCCGCGGTCCACTACGCATGTCGAGTAGCGCTTTGCGGGCCTTGTCGGGCCTGGGGAAGTCGAGACCGTCGGTGTAGTAGCGCAGGCGTCCCGCCTCGGGGTCGCACATCCACAGAACGGTGGCTTTGATGTCCTCGCAGGTGAGGGCCGGTTCGCCGTCGGCTCCGGTGAGGGCTGAGTGCAGGCGACTCGGTGTTCTGGCGGTGACCTCGACGTGCCTGTCAAGTGCTCGGGAGAGGTACCAGGACCACCCTTCCGCCAGTTCACGAACCTGCTCACGAAGCGCGTCGTCGGTGATGTTTTCCAGGCTGAATCCGTGCCCGGCGGCCATCCAGTCCCCGCGCATCGAGCGGAAGGTGCTCGGGCGTGGGACGCCTTTCAGGTTCGCTCTCCAGTGAGGTTTCGCGGCCAGGCACCAGCGCACGATCTGCACGATCGTTTCGGCCGTGTCGTCGCCGTCTCCGAGGATCGACAGAGCGTTCTTCCTCGAGGTCACGGTGGCCGCGCACCGCTGGTGGCCCGCCGCGTTTACGGCATCTACGAGCGCTGCAACGACAGCGTCGACCTCGTCCAGGTGTGCTGCTTTCGGGCCTGAGCTGAGCCGGTATTCCGCGAGCAGTTGCAGCCACGGTCCGTAGCGATACCCCCCGTCTGCTCGACGGGTGTGGTCGCCACCCCGGCGCGCCGGCTGCGCCACAGGCCGGTGGCACTCGCGCCAGTACGGGGTGGGGCAATTCGGGGACCACGCCCACTCGAGTGCGGCGACCGCGTCAGTGCCCGCTGCGGCTTCGACCAGGGCGGTGGACCACTCCTCGAGCGACGTGTTCAGTGCCGCCTCGACGCCCGGGTGGGTATCGCGCAGCCAGTCGGCCAGTGCTCGGGAGCTCGTGGTGCCGTGCGGCTCGGGTTCCGAGCCCTGGCCGGTCGTGTCGGCCAGGAGTGGGCGCAGGAGCTCCACGACGCGATGAGCGATCGCGTTGATGTCATCCTCGTCCAACGAGCCCATGCGGCTGCCTCCATTCGTCGCGGAGTGTCGATTCCTGGCCCCTGTGTGCCCCTGTGAGCCCCTGGGGGCGGTTTTGTGGGGCTGGGGTCACTCGGGGCCACGAAAAGGCGCTCAGGCCGCCCTGGCGCCTCTGGCGGGTCGATCTGAGCTTCGCAGGGGCAGCCGGGCGTGTGGTGTTGGCGCGTACCAGGTGGTCATGTCGGCCCACAGTGGCGGCGCTGCCGGCATGCCGATCTCGCAAAGTCGTGACGGGGGGTGTCTCGAGGGGGGCGAGCCGACAGGCGAGCCCTCGGGGCGGCGGCTTGTCCGCCGCTCGTCCGCGATCCCCTCCCCCACACCCCCACCCACCTACAGCAACCACTAGGAAATCTAGTTTGTAATTTCTAATTTCGCGCGCGCCCGCGAGGTTCGACATCCCTTTCGGAAACCGCTTCGGCAAGGGTTTCCGAAAGGGTTTCCGAAAGGGTTTCGATACCCTTTCGCCTAACCCTTCTGTCAGCATCGTGACCAGCCACTATGAGTGACCGTTGACGTGTGCCGTCGGACGCGCGTCGCCGGCTGTGCGTCCCGGACGCATGTCCGGTTGGGCCAAATTGGGGTGTTACGCATGTGAAAGCGATACCCTTTCGGAACCCCTTCCGAAACCCTTACCGCAATGGGTATCACCAGCGATTTCAGGGCTCGGAAGAGTGGGGCGTGTGACGGCTAGTTGGCCCGCAATCCGCCCCGCAGCGGCTGGACCGTCGGGCCGTGCACGGCCATGCGGAACGTCTCTGCGATCGAGGGTTCGATGCAGACCCAGTTCCGCTTGTCGAGCTCCGGGAGTGACTGCTCGAACGCTCTCGTCGCCATGATCTGTTCGACCATCGTCGGGTTGGGCTCCTTGACCGATCCGGTGATCGTCTCGGCCGGCGGCAGCTCCTTGCCGGTCAGCTCTCCCCAGATCAGCGACAGGGCCTCGTAGTGGGCATCCCGGCCGCGAGCATAGGTGCGGCCTGACGACTGCTTCTTGCCCTGCACTGGAGGGGATACCTGGATACTCGCGATGTCCTTGCGCAGCAGCTCGGAGGCGATCACGGTGCGGAACAGGGGCGAGCCGACCTGGACCTGCAGCGGGTACAGGCACGCCTTGAGGTAGTTCGGGGTGTCGAACGTGCGGTGCCGCACCCAGGAGCGGATGAGGACGTCGTGGTGGTCGCGCACGATCTTGCCCTTGGCTTCGAGTCCGTCCAGTAGCTTGGTCACCTCGCTCTCTGACGAGCCGGGCAACTCTCCCCACTCGAAGCGGCGGTAGATCGTCCCCACGGGCGTAGTGGCCTTGCTGGTGATCAGCAGGGCCATCAAACCGATCTCCGAGAGGCTGCAGTTGGCCATGTCCGCCTCGAAGCTCTTGGTCATGGTGACGAACCCTTCGGTGCCCTTACGCGCCATGTCCGTCCACCCCCTCGGTGACCGGCGCCCACTGCTGGCGGGTTCCGGTGATGAGGCCGTTTGCGGCGAGCTCTTCCCAGGCCTGGTCCGCGGTGACCGGGCGTGCACCGGACCCGAGGTGGGACCGCAGGACCTGGGGCTCCATGGGGATGTCCGCCTCGCTCAGCGGTGAGCCGGTTGCGCTGTAGCGGCCGATGGCTCGGGCAAGAAGTGCTCCGGCGGCGACGGTGAGCATCGCCGGCTGCGGGGCAACCTGGGGGTGCAGAACGCCCGTCATGCCACTCCCCTCCCCTGCAGTTCGCCGGCGCCGTATCCGCCGAGGTGTTCGGCGGCCGCGGCCGCGCTTCCGTGCGTGTCGACGAGGTAGGCCAGCGCTGCGCGAACGATGACGTGACGCGACGGCGGGTCCTGCCCCTCGTGGGTGTGGGCGGCCACCAGTCCGTCGACGATGTCGAGGACATCGCCGCGTAGCGCGATGAGGACGCGGCAGGTGCTCGGCTGGCGGCCGAGGTAGCCGGCCAGCGGCCGAGGGTGTGAAGTGTGTGCGTGTGCTGCGGCCAGCAGTGCCTGAGTGGCGGTCCATACGGCGGTGCGCTCGCAGCGCTCCATGATCGTTGCCAACTCGTGTGCACGCTGGTCCGTCAGCCTGACGGTCACAGCCATGGGGTGTGCCTTTCTGCGTGTCGTTCGTGCGGTTCTCCGATGAGCGTCATCCTTACATGACGCACTGGGAGATGCCGAACATTCGCGGCACGTCGGCGAGCCTGGCCCCGGCTCGCTGCCCCTAGCTGCAGGTTTATTGGTTCCGGCGGAGGTTCGCCGGGAGGTACTGCGGAAGTCGCGCGTTCAGGCTGCGCGGATCATTGCCGTCTTTGATGCTCTTCTCGAGCGAATCGAGACCGTACGCGAGCAAGCAGGCGACGAAAGCGTTCTCGCTCATGGTCTGGCTGTAGTCGAACATCCGGCGGCCGGTCTGGTCGTCCATGAGCCACCTGGCCTTGACCTCGAGGATCCGCTTGGACAGCTCGGGCGTGAACGTGTAGTGCCGGCGTTTGGGCTTGCCCGCCGCCTTGGCGGGCTTGGCCGTCGCCGGGGCGGCGGCCTCGGCGGCCGTCGGCGGGTCCGGCTCGTCCGGGACGGGAGTCAGTGGCGTGTTGCGAACGCTTTCGCGCGAGGGGACGAAGTCCTTGAGGTCGTCCTTAGGGGGCTGTGCTCCGAGTGCCTTACCCATGGTGATCAGTTCTCCTCTGTGGTGGGTGCATCGGTCGAGTCATTGCCGTCGTCTTCGCGCTCGAAGTAGCGGTCTCCTTCGCGAGGCGCGTGCTGGACGCCGACGCCCGAGAGCAGGAGTTCCTTGGGGTACTCCCCCATCTCGGTGTTGGTGATTGCGGTGACGATCTCGTCGGCCCGGTCGTCCCCGATGACATCTCGAACGATCGCGATGGCGATGGCCGAGTACGCGGCCACGGCGTCCATGCTGCGAGTCCTGTTGGTGATCGAGTCGCGCCAGGCTCCTCTGCGAGCCAGTGGTGCCCGGGCGCGATTGGCGTTCCCCACCGCCGACCGGGACGGGACAGGCAGTCCGATCCACTGGGTCTCCGGTCCGAGATATTCAGACAGCACCTGAGTCGCTGCGTGGACGACGTCTCGGTGCTCGATCCGATTCCGCTCGTAGCGGCTCGTGACGGCTCCGATGACATTGAAGTCGAGCCCTCCTTCTGCTGCATCGAGTGCACGGAACAGGGTCCGGGAGAATCCGCGCAGACCCTGCGACTCGGGCAGGAGCGCCAACACCAGGTGTCGAGCCGCTTGGAGGGCGAGGTCGACGACAACGCTGTCCGCGCCGGGGATGTCCACGAGGACGATGTCGTAGTTGTCCTCGACGAACCCGTCTCGGCTCAGGGAGCGCTTGAGTCGACGCAAAGAGGCCGGGTCCTGGCGTCCGACGCTTTCGGAAGTGCCGGCTGAGGCTGGGATGATGTGCACGCATCCGCCGGGGATGAGGGCTCCTCCCTCGGCGAAGATGGTGCCCTCGTCCGGCTGCCAGGCGGCCGGGCTGCGGACGCAGGTCTTCTGGTCGATGTCGGGGTAGTCAAGGAACTCGACGAGTCCGGGGCCGTCGTCACTCGCGTCGAGGATGGTGGACAGCCCGGCGATGGCGTCCAGGTCGATGACCAGGACGCGTAGTCCGTACTGGGCCAGCGGGTAGGCCACGTGCGCAGTCAACGTCGTCTTCCCGATGCCGCCTTTGGCGGCAGCGAGCGTGACAGTGCGGGCGCGGGCCACGTCGGGCCCTGGGTTAACGACCAGCTCAGGCACTGTTTGGGCTCCTTCCAGGGGTGGTGTTTGTCCACCGTAGCAGGCCCCTATGCCGGTAACGGTGCTGGTGACGGGTGCGTCACCAGATGGGCCGGTGGTGCGCGCGGTGGATATGGCGCGGGCGGTGCGGCAGGTGGGGGCGTCACCACTGGTGCGTCAGGGGCAGTAGACGCATACAGCCCCGGTGGGGCTGGTGCTGCCAATGGGGCCTTTTGTGTGCATGGTGTGCGCGGTGTGTCTGGCGGTATTCGCCCCGCTGGTGTGGGTGGTGCGTTAGGTGCTCTAGGGGTGAGCGGGGTCATTGCCACCACAGGTGTGAGCGGCACCGCTGGTGCAAGTGGGGTACCAGCCGGGTGTGGTGGCTATGCAGTCAACGTCACCTGTGGTGACGGTCCCACCTGCGGTGTTATAGGCACCAATGGCACCATAGACACCGTTGGTGTGTGTGGGGTGCATGGTGGGTATTGCGGCTGTGGGGCCTGTTGCGGTAGAGGCCCCTGCGGGGCCTGCGGTGTGTACGGGGTGGCACGCCCCTGTGGGGCTGGCGGGGGCGCTGGTGGGTGGGGCACCTATCGCCCCTCGGGCGCGACCGTCTAGACATCGTGGTGGCGCGGAGGGCTCCCGAAGGGCGCAGGGGGCACATTTTGCAGGCCCGTCACCAGCGGAAACGCCCTCAGTGCCGTTCTGGGGGCCTGTGGACGCTGCACGGGGCCCGGGTGCGGCCGGTGGGGAGTTCGAGCGGCAGCGGGGCGCCGCGGGCTGTCAGCGGGCCGTGCAGTGCGAGCTGTTTCCCCTGTCCAGAAGGGGCGAGGGGTCGAGGATCGTGCGCAGCAGGCGGAGCCCGATGGCGACGTACAGGACGACCACTACTCCCAGGAGCATCGGCGCGTGCTCCCGGAGAGGGGGCGCAACGGTCGTCAGGGCCGCGGTGACCGCGATCAGGGTCAGGAACGGTCGCAGGGCCGCCCGGTCGAGCTCATCGCTGCTCGGAGGGCGGCGTGGGGGAGTGGCGGTGTGAGCGGGACGCTGCAGGACGTGCATGGCGGGCCTTTCGCCGGGGGGTCGTGTGGTTCACGACCAGTCCAGCGGCAAGGGCCGCGGGTGCAGCAAAGCCGACGAGCGAGCAGGAAAGTGGGCCGGTCAGGGCGCTTCGTCGGTCGGGGGTTTGGTGAGGAACCACAGGCCGACGCCGATCCCTGCGCAGATGCCGGCTGCGGTGAAGAGCAGGGAGTGCCGCAGCGTGGCGTAGATGGCCAGAAAGACCAGGCAGAGTCCGAGTGCGGCAGAGATCGCGATGACGGTGTTGGCCGTGCGCGCGTACTGGTATTTCTCGCCCTCCTTGTCGGAAGGGAACCGGAGGAAATCGTTGCGGGCCACGTCGAGTCTCCTACTCACGGGTGCTGCTGTCGCTGGTCAGGATACGGGCGCTCCATGCCGTGCTCGGACAGCGTGGACCAGGCGTGAGGGCGCCGCCCGCCGTCGGGTGGTGGGCGGCGCCTGTCGGGGCTAGGTGAGCCGTGATCGGCAGATGGGGCCGAGACCGACGGTTCGGGACGTCTCGTCGGTCAACGTGCGGCCGCAGGCGCCACAGACCCCGATCTCGCGGCCGTAGCGAGCCAGTGCGGCGGGGTCTGAGGCGATGGCTGCGAGAACGTCCGCCCGGGCGCGAGGGTTCTTGATGGCGTAGTGGCTGTCGCCGGCCAGCTCGGTCACGAAGGTGTACCCGGACCAGCGTCCGGCATCGGGGGTGTCCACCCGGAAGAAGCGCAGCTTCCCTGCGAGGGTGACCGCGTAGCGGCCGGCGGCCACCGTCGGGCGCGAGGGCGCAGTGGAGGAGCTGGCGCGGCGGGCGGCTCGCCTCTCTGTGGCCGCGCGGCGCTTCTCGGCGATGAGCATGTCGATGCACTCCGACGCCTGGGCGCTGGAGCCAGACCTGACGTCCTCGACGGTGATGCCGGTATCGCTGAGTCCGACCTCGGCGAGTTCTGCGAGAAGGTCGGAGATCAGTGCGATCTGCCTGGCGCCGGCGGGACGTGAGCTGCGTGTGGCGTACATGGTGACCTCCTGAGGTCCTGGAGTCGGTGTGCCACCACTATCGGCCCCGCGATAGCGAGTGCAGCAGATCAGCAACCATGCAGGTAGGAGCACGATTTCAGGAAGGCGTGAAAGGGTATCGCAGACGGGTATGACGTAACCCCCGCCGGTAAGGGGTAGCGGTAACGGGAACGAATAACCAATACAGGTAAGGGGTGGCGTATCCGTACCAGGTAAGGGGAACAGGTAGGCGCTACAGGTAAGGGGTCCGCGAAGGTCTCTGGTGTAGCCCCTCCCGATAGGCTGTCCGAAGGGGTATCAGGGAAGGGTTACCGACACTGCGATGTGGTCGGACAGGGCAGCACTACGACCTCGAGATCACGCTCCGCGGTGTTCACCATGTCCCGCCGCGGAGGGCGCCGCTCAGGGTGCCGACGTCGAAGTGGCTACAGCTCGACGCCCAGGGCCTCGGCGGCGTCCGCGCTGGCCTTCTCATACGCGAGGCGAGCTTGCTTCCCAGCGGCGACGGCGCGCTCGATCACGCTCTCCGGCCACCGGCGCCACCACCTGCCGTCCATCTCGTCGACGATGGCGGCGGCGCGGGCAGCGTGAGCAGCGCACGCCGCCGCACGGTTCTCGACGTGTTCGGCTCGGAGCGGGCCGGCGGAGATGGCTGCCGCCGCGGCCGACTCGTCCTCGAGGATGCCCAGCAGCCGGCTGCAGTTCTCCTCACTCAGGCGTGCCCTGCCCGGGTGCCAGGCCCGGAACTCTGCCACGGTCCCGTCGTAGGGGATCCGCCAACGGGAGGCGTGACGCGCCAGGAAGAGCGAACGCTCGTCGTCGTGGGTGCGTGTGGTGGCACACATGGGGTCCTCCTGGGGGCTACTGGCCAGCCGGTTCGCGCAGCCAGATCGTGCGACCGTCGGGGTGGCGGAATCCGGCGATGGACTCCACGTCCCAGCCGAGGGCGCCGATGATGCGGCGGAAGGTGTCGTTGTTGGCGACGGTGTATCCGTCGATGATGCTGACGCCGACGACCAGGTGCTCGTCGTCGTAGGGCTGGGGCGCCTTGGCGCTGATGCAGCCAATGCCGTCCTGGCGGCGGCTGCCGGTGAAGACGACGGTGTAGCCGCCGGCGGGGCCGTGCACGGTGGTCTCGGTCGGGCTGGTGGGGGAGAGGATCGTGTCCATGGTGTCCTCCTGGTCTGGCGGGCCGGTGGTGTTGTCACTGTCCCTCCGCCGGGGCGTGGTGCAGCAGTTCGCAGCGGCCACCGGCGCCGCTGTGGCAGACATTCGAGACAGAAAGCCGCCGCCTGGCCCGCCGGCCGGCCAGCGGTGCGGCCGCATCGCGCAACAGTCAGGCTTGTGCGCCTCGGAGGTGCGGGCGTGAGCCGGTCACCAGGTGCGGTGCCGTCGGATCGACTCCCGGAACTGCTCATCGGTCACCGCCGGGACCCACTGGGTGCCGTTCTTCCTGGTCCAGCACTCGGCGGCGATGGCGTCGAAGTCGTAGTCGGCGAGCAGGGGCCCCGCCTGCGTGAGCGTGCGGGCGATCTCGGTGTCGATGTCACTTCGGGAGGTGAGGGTTCTCATGGCCTGGTCCCTTCTCGGGCCCTGTAGGGGTGGGTGAGGCCAGTATTCACCCGACGCATGCCGCCGCGGTCTCAGCGTGATCGCGCAGCTCAAAGCCGCACGACGAGGTGGACAGAACTGGCAGCTGTCTCCCGCGGGAGACAGCTGTGGCCGCGCGGCGCTTGCTCCCGCACTCCTGCATGAACAGGGTGGCCCCGGGTGCGCCGACCGGAACGGCGCCGGCCCCCGGTGGTGCGGGGCGGCACCGTTCCGGTCGTGCGGGTTAGTGGGCGGGCTCAGGTGCCCAGAGGTCGTGCCAGTTGTTCCGGGGGCGCCCGCTGTAGGGAACGGCCGCCCCGACGTGGACGACGGGAAGGCGCAGGTAGGGGACCCCGTCTAGACGTTCGTAGGTAGCCCTCGCGGTGCGCTCGTTGGCGACGCGGTAGGCGTGGAGCCTGATGTTGCGCCTGACCCGCTGGTCCAGGGGCAGTCGGTCGCTGAACTTGTCGAGTTCGGGGATGCCGTCGAAGACCTGCCCGAACGTCGTGTAGATGCGGACCGGGGTGCCCGTGCGGGCGGCGTCGCTGATCGTGATGAACGCTTCGGTTCCGCAGATTTCGGGGTCGTTCTCGATCATGGCTGGAGTTCCTTTCGTCCAGGTGGCGGGTTCCAGCCTCGCCGCTGGGCGTGCCGGTACGGCACCTCAGCATCACCAGCGGTGCGACTGCTGCCCATCGACCCAGGTCATGCCGAGGATCGCGGCCGGGGCCAGGTACAGTTCCGGCTCATCCTCGTTCACCCGGTACGCCGTGTCAGCGCTACGCGTCTCGGCGTACGGGTAGAGCGTGATCATGCCGGTGGCGGGGTCCACCTTGGGGATGCCGTCGAACGTGCCGAACGAGGTGAACACCCGCACCGGCATCGACTCGGTCGCGGCGTATCGGAACCGCAGGTGGAGGGGGTTGAGGGCGACGTTCTGGTTCATGGCAGGGTCCTCTCGGTCGGTGGATGTCGGTGACGGTGTGAACGATGCCGTGCTCCCTGCCCGATGCAGCAGGCCTGATCGCCCTTGTTGTGCCGCCTCCAGGGAAGGGGCACCCGACCCCGCTGGGGCCGTCGCGGACAGCCCGGGGCGGTCGGGAAGTGGGAGTTCTCGTGGCCTCCATCCCGGCGGTGGCGCACCCGGAGCCAGTTACGGCGTCGAGGGCGCAGCCAGCGGCCCCGTACGGGCCTCCCGGGCAGCCCTCTGCGCCCCGCTGCGGTGACCGAGGGAGGGGAGTGGCAAAGAGACGCGCCCCACCGCCTGCGGGGCGGTGGGGCGCTCGACAGGGCCGGCCGATCACGCAGGGATCAGCGGCGCGACCGGGGCGGAAGCGACGGTGACCTGGGCGACGGAGTCCTGCTCCATGAGGGCCTGCGCGGCAGCCATGGCGTCGTCGTCATCGACGTTGAGCACGGCGAGCGTGTCCTCGACGAGGGTGTAGACCACCTCGTCGGAGGCGACGACCGCGGTGACCGTGTGCCACAGGTCGAAGGTCTCCGCGAAGGAGCCGGTGGTGCGGATGATGATCTCGGTGCGGGCCATGGTGTTCCCCCTTGGGTTGGTGTTGGTGGTGTGCCTCCACGTTCTCGCCCCCCACCTCGGGTGCAGTAGTTGTCGCCCGCCGGTGACCTCCACGACGGCGCGGTCAGGGGAACCGAGACCCCAGGTGTCTGCCGGCGGCGTCCGTGAGCGAGGCCAGCGACGCCGTCGGTCCCATGTGGGCCTCCTCAGGGTTGAGGTGGACGGTGCAGGTTGATCGTGGCGGCCGGCTCCGCGTATTCGGCACGGTCACGGGCACCGACCGGCGTTGCCAGGCAGGGGGCTGGCGGACAGGGAGCGGCATAGCCTGGCCGCGCGGCAGCAGGCGGAGTGTCCGGTTCACGCGCGGCGCCAGCGGTCGCAGTGCATCTCGGCGGCGTGGAACGCAGCCACGGCCCGGCCAGCGGCCTTCCGGGCCCGGTCGGCGGGATGGGGGTCCGGCCAGCGTCCCTTCATGGCCACGGCGATGGTGGCCGCGCGGGCAGCGGCGGTGCTGGCCTGCCGCCCCGCGGTCAAGGCCTCGCGGGCGCTGGTGGCGGCCGCTGCCCGCGCGGCCTGATCCTGGGCGACGTCGGCGAACACGTCGGCGGCATCGGCCAGGTAGTCGGCCTGCTCGGCGCTCAGCGTCGCCGGGGCGGGGTAGTGGGAGCGCAGGTGTCGGCGCGTGGCGCGGGCGTCGCTGTCGAAGTCGGACCACGAGTAGTGCTGGAGCGGCCCCTGGGTGGTGGATTGGTACATGGTCGTCTCCTCGTGACGGCGGGGGAGTGGAGCGGTGTCGGGCCGGTCACGCCCAGCAGACGCGGCGCTGCCGGTCGCGGCACCAACGGGCCAACTCCTCGAGGGCGGCCAGCCGCGCCTGCACGTAGCCCGGAGCGCGGCCACAGTCGATGATCGTGACCCCGCCGGCCGACGCGTTGACCGTCGCCGGGACGCCCTCGTCCACGGGGCTGAGCGCCACCGCGGTGAGAACCCGGCCGAGGAACGCGTCGGCGTCCTCGCTGCCGTACAGGTCGTGCACGACGCCGTCCTCGGCGTAGCCGAGCAGCGCCAGCAGCTCGCGGGCGTTGGTGTTGGCGACGTTGACCTCAGGGCCCTCGTCGTCGCCGTCGGCGGTGACGATGTCGATCCGGTAGACGTCCGAGCAGCAGAGCGCCGCCTCGGGGTCGGTGCAGCCGGGCAGGATCGTGCCGGCCTTGCGGGCGGCGACGAGGGCGTCCACGGCCTCGCCGTAGGTGGCGAACACGCGGTCGTCGCGGCCTCCGAAGTAGTCGGCCAGCCGGTAGCCGACGATCGGCGCGGTCTCGGGGAAGAAGGTGACGCTCATGGTGTGCTCCTCACGTGGTGGCGTTGTCGCCTCGGCTGTGTGGGAGCAACGATCCTCCCGCCCTGGCGAGGTGCAGCAGCTCGCACCGCCACCAGCGTGTGACCTGGGGGAATCACCGGACAGAAGGGAGGGTTGTCTCCCTGGGAGACGGGCGGGCGCGACTCGGCCCCCGCCTCGCGGCGGGGGCCGTGGGGAGGAGCGGAGTCAGACGGTGAGTGCCCGACGTTCGGCGGTGGCGAACACGTACTCGTAGTCGCCGGAGAGCGCGTCGCGGCGGAACTCGTCGATCTCGTCGCGGGCCACTCAGCGGGAGAGCTGGTGGCCGGGCGCACCGCGCTGGCCGCGGTCAGGGACGTGGGGATGTAGTGAGCGCCTGCAGGGCGGTGGCGATCTGCTCGGCGAGGTGCCGGGCAACCTCCGCCACCGCGGCAGGATCCAGGTCCTCGGCTGCCGCGTTGACCACGTCACTGTTGGCGGCGCTGTCGGCCGCGAGCTCGGCCGCTGTCGCGGCCCGCCGCGCGTGATCTGCGTAGGCATCCACCGTGGGGATCGTCCCCTGCGGCCCGTAGTCCTCGTCCACGTCGTCCAGGGCGGCGGATTCCGCGCACTGTTCGGCGATCGTGGCGGCACCGTGCGCGATACGTGCCAGGTACTCGTAGACGCGCCCGGCTTCCGCCGCCAGGTCGGAGGCGGTGCGGGCGTTCAGCTCGTCAGGGTTCGGCGGGGCAGGGGTGTGGCGGCTCATCCGGGGCTCCTCGAGGGCAGGGAAGTGGTCTGGTCAGTTGCGGGGGTCGCGCTTCCGGTGTGTCCAGTGCGGCTCGGTGACCTTGCCGGGCTGGATCACGCACACCGCGCGGCCCGCGTCGTCTCCGATGGCCTCCCGGAGCACGAACTCGTGGCTGTAGCTGCGGGCCAGCCCGGCCAGGTGCGGGTAGGTGCCCTCGTCGAGGCGCGGCAGCAACAGCGCCATCGGGCGGGTGTTGGAACGGGCGCGCGGGCGCCGCAGAACGGTGGGGCAGTCCACCGCGGTGGTGACGACGACGTACACGCGGCCCCAGCCCTCGTCGGTGGCGCCGGTCGTGTACTGGCCGATGCCCTTGTCGGGCTGGTGGCCCTTGCCCGTGAGGGCGGGCAGGACGCGGGCCTTGAACTCGGAGTGGGGGAGGTGGGGCAGCTCGTCGAGGTTGGTGGCAGTGGGGCGGTCGAGCGCAGTGGTCATGGCGGGCCTTCCGGTCAGGGGTGGGTTGGTGGCTCCACCCTCTGCCCGGCTCTCGACGGTGCAGCAGTTCACAAGCTCCGCCCGCGCATGTGTGGACGTTCTACGATTCTGGGATGACCGAACCCACCACCATCCGCCGATGAGACGCAAGCAGTCTTGGTCCCCGTACGCGGTGGCGGGGATCCGCGACAGCCTGGCGCGCCCTTACCGAGATCGAGTCCAGGATGCTGGCAGCACCTTGGACTACTTCACCCAGCAGGGGTATGACGAAGCCACCGATCAAGAACGCGCCGGCTTACTAGAGAATCTTCGTGACGCGGAGAGAGCTGCTAGCGCTGTTCATGACGCCGAGCTGTTCTGGGTGGCCACTGACATGGCAGACATTGCGCTGGACGCCTCCCAAGACATCCCCACCCTCGACGGCCGGGACATGCACTGGCCGGTCGGACTGATGGTGTTCGAGACTCCACTGCCCGCCCACTCCCTGCCCGGGAGCCGATCGAGAGAGGAGCCCCATCCGGTCGACGGCATGATGTGGTTTTCGGTCGAGAACGGGTTGAGGGTCGAGACTCTTGTAAAAAGGGAGCGCATGCCCGAGGCGCTGCGCCCTCCGCACGGTGTCCTGGTCCCCAATTCTGTGATCGAAGTCCCGCTGCCGGCTGACTTCGCCGACGACTCATCTTTCCCCAACGGACTCGAGGGGGAAATGTTCGCAGAGAATTTGGGGGTGGCCGCGTTCCTGGGGGCGGCCTGGCATCTGATGGCGATGCCGGCCGTGGCCCGCTCTCGTGACGTACAGCCGCGGACAGGCGAGAGCAGGGCGGCTGAGTCGGTGACGGTGCCCGTCGGGCAGGTGCGGGTCGTCGATGCCCGGCCCATGCGAACGGTCCCCGCAGATCCGGAAGAGACCGCCAGCAGCGAAGATAGCGGCCGCCACTACTCAACCCGGTGGGTCGTACGCGGGCATTGGCGGCAGCAGGCTCACGGACCGGGCCGTTCCCAGCGCCGAACTCAGTGGATCGAGTCCTACATCAAAGGCCCCGAGGACGCCCCGCTCGCACCGCACACGCTCGTGCGGGCCTGGCGCCGGTAGCCGACAGGCGAGGGAGACACCGGGAGACAGTGGCGGGCCGCTGCCTACCGGGCCGCCATACCCCGTCCAGTCCCCGCCCCGGCCAGCAGTGACCGGGGCGGGGGCGGTCACGCGGCCAGTTCGATCCAGCGGTTGACCCAGGTGAACTCGGGCTCGTCCGGGTCGTGGTCGGTCTCCTCGCGCACGACGAAACGCTGCTCGAACAACTCCTGGGGGTCACTGGTGTCGTCGTCGTCGGGGAAGTAGGCGACGGGTGCGAACTCGCTGCCGTCTTCGTAGATGACTCCGCCGGTGACGGTGAGCCCGTGCTTCTGGCTCATGGCCTGCAACAGCTGGCCGGGTTCGGTCCACGCCGTGTCGAACCGCACGATCAACTCGCCTGGGGAGTCGAGCAGGACCTCCGCATAACTCCCGGCCCACTTGGTCCCCCAGTTGGCGAGTCGCCACTGGTACCAATCCGCCGCGCCGTACTCGTCGAGGAACCGCTGCGCTGTAGCCCTGGTGACCGCGCGCACGCCGCCGAAGTCCTTGTTGATCGCGTCGGCGGCCTCCTGGTCGTCGACGATCTTCATCGGAGAGACGACGTCAAGCAGTTCGGGCGGGGTGGGCAGCAGCTTGTCGAAGTCGAACCGACGATTCGAGTCGTCGCCACTCGGGGCGAGGCTGTCCCGGATGGCCGCCACCCCCTGGGTGGGTCCGGCGAACGAGATGGTGCAGGTGGCCCAGTTCGGCATGGTCATACTCCTCGAGTTGGGGGGGCGGCCCGCGCAGTCCACTACGCGGGGTGATGCCGATCCATCGTCACGTCCCCGCCCCGCGGTGCAGCAGCATGTCGTGACCGCCTCAACAGCGAGCACGATCGGGCTGGCTGTGGCCGTCGCCGGCGTCGACGAAGCCGGCCCGAAGCACTGCGCCGCGGCCACATATTGGGTCAATGGACGACACCTGGCCCGGCCCACTGACCGACACCGTGCGAACCGCCCTGGCGGACCACGGGCGCTGGAGACGGCCTCCAGCGCGGTGGTGCTCTGGGGGCGCGGGGGGACACCCCCTTGGCCTGCGACTATCTGCGGACAGCGGCGCCTGTCGTCTCCCTGGGAGATAAGGCCGGGCATGACCTACCCGGCGCCGGCTTCGTAGATGACGGTCTAGTGTTCCGCGGGCTCGATCAACCCTGGGTCGTGGCGGTTCAGGGTGCGGACGTTGTTCACTGCGCGGGACACTGGGCGGGTCTGCAGCGTGGATGCGACGGCGCGGGATTCGCCGTCGAGCAGGTCGAGTAGATCGCCGGCGTGGTCTTTGGCGATCTTCTCCGGGTTCAGCCAGGTGTCCCACGCGGCGGGGGTGAGGAACACCGGCATCCGGTCATGGACCTGTCCCGCGGCGTCTTCACCGGTGCGCGTGATGATGGTGAACGTCGCCTTCCAGTCCTCGTCGTCGCTGTCGCGGTGGAACGCGAGCAGCCCAGCGGCGGCCAGGAGCTCGTCGCCGGTCGCGTGGACGTAGGAGGGGTTCTTGACCGCCTTGCCGTCCTCGACGGCTTCCTGCCACTCGTAGTAGCCGGTCATCGGGACGAGGGCGCGTGCTGAGGCGAAGGCGGAACGGAACATCCCGTTGGTGGCGACCCCCTCCAGGCGGGCGTTGATCGGCCGAGGCCCCTTCTCCTTGGCCCACGACGGCCGCAGCCCCCACGTGGGCAGGAACGCCTCGCGCACCCGCTGGTCGCCGGCCAGGCGATCCCGGATCACTGGAGCTCTGGTCCGGGGCGCAACCGAGTAGGCAGCCTCCCACTCCAATCCCGGCTCTGTGCCGTCCAGCTCCAGGGCGGCGACGAGGTCAGCGCCGCTAACAGCTACCGAATACCGACCGCACATACGGCAAGACGCTACGCCGGTCTGCGCCGTCCCGGATCGAACCGTGCGGACAGTCACGGACAGAACCCGTCAGTGTCTCCCGCGGGAGACACCGAGCCGCGACCGGGCCGGAGCGCCGACACAGGCCGCCCCCGCCGGGGGGGGGCGGCCGCCGGCACGTTGCGGGTGCACATGACGGCGGCCCCGCCACCTCCAGGAGGGTGAGGGGCGGGGCCGGGCACGAGTGGGCCTGCCGTCAGGTCAGGCGTTGTCGGGCACGGCGTTGTGCAAGACCTGGGCGGCCTCGTTGCGGCGGTGGTAGTAGCGCAGCAGGGGCTGGTACTCGTTCACGGTGCTCGTGGTCAGGTGCCCGTAGTCGGCGCCGTCGCCCCGGCTCGTGTGGTCGGCGGTGAGCATCGTCAGGCGCTCACAGATCTCACCGTCGATCCGGTCGAGGGCGGCGATGATCTCGTCGCAGTCGGCGCGCAGCTGCGGCGACCGGCAGGACCGCGCCGCCATCCGCTCCGCGCGGCGTCGCATGGTGTCGATCTGGTCCCGCAGCGTGTCGAGGGTCGCGCCCGCCCGGGCGTAGCAGGTGCGGGGGGTGGTCTGCTCGGTCATGGTGCTCCTCGTATCGAAGTGGCGCTTGGCTGGTGCGCCGTTCTGTCCCCGAGCCTTCCGGCGCCCCGCGCGGATGCAGCAGCCGCCGACGCCCTCGACCCCGCCCGCCCGGGTGGCAGCCGGACCGGCCCACCGCCCGCGGCACCACGCTCCCTCGTGCTCGCGGTCACGGCGCGCACCGACACCACGAGAACCGTGAAACACCGGTCCCCGAACGCGTGGGCAAGGGCCGTCATCCACGAACAGCCGGCCCATGCCGGGCGCGCCCACCTGCGGCCCAGCGACACCTCTCGCCACCGACACCACCAGCCACATATCTGGTCCCCTACTCACCCGTGAACGGAGACCGCGCCACACCGACCGTGCTGCGGCCACCGCACCTTCACGCGCCCACGCCCGAGCATCGGGCGGCCGCTGTCGCTATGCAGTCCAGATTGACGGGACACGCCGGTGTACTTTGCGGAAAGGTGCGCGCCACGACCGCGCTTGTCAAAGTAGCTGCCGGCCCGCTGAACTGGCACCCGCCTACCGGAGGGAACGGTGGCGCAACCCGGCAGCGAGGAGCAGCCAGTGCGTTAAGGGTGAGAGGCGCGCAGGCTTCGCAAACGGCTGACGGTTCTGGCGACATCTAGGGCGTGTCTCCCTTAGTTGCGTGGCGACTCGCGAGACAGTGTCCACATGGCGTCGACGAAGTCTCGGTTTCGGCAGTTCACCGATGAGCAGTGGGAGCGGATCGAGCCCCTGTTGCCCTCGAACGAGGGTCGGCAAGGGCATCCCTTCGGTGACAACAGGAAGGTGGTCGAGGGGATCATCTACCGCTACCGGGCCGGCATCCCGTGGCGGGATCTTCCACGGGAGGAGTTCGGCCCGTGGCAGACGGTGTGGAAGCGTCACGCCCGCTACAGCCGGGACGGCACGTGGGATCGGATCCTGCAGCAGATCCTCGTCGGCGCCGACAGTGCCGGGATGATCGACTGGAACGTCTCGGTGGACGCCACGATCTGCCGCGCGCACCAGCATGCGACGAACACGACCCGCCCCGAGCAGGACACAGGGGGCTCGGGCGAATCACAAGAATCAGCCACCTGAGGAGTGTGAACCTGCAGGTCACGGCATCGGGCGCTCTCGAGGCGGCCTGACGACAAAGATCCATTCGGCGGTCGACGGGCGTGGTCGGCCCCTGGCGAACGTCATCACCGGTGGACAACGCAACGACGGCGCGATGCTCCCAGAGGTCCTCGCCGACATCGCCGTGCCCCGCCGTGGACCGGGTCGGCCCCGGACCCGCCCGGACGCGGTGATCGCCGACAAGGCCTACTCCAGCGGCATCACCCGACGAGAACTACGGCGCCGCCGGATCGACGCGGTCATCCCCGACAAGAGCGGCACGATCGCCGCACGCAAGCGCCGAGGCAGCAAAGGCGGCAGACCCCCGAAGTTCGATGCTGACCTCTACAAGCACCGCAACGTCGTCGAACGATCCTTCGCCCTGGCCAAACAGTGGCGGGCGTTAGCCACCCGCTACGACAAGCACGCCGTCATCTACCGCGGCGCCGTCACCCTCTGCGCCATCCTGACCTGGCTACGCCAAATAGGAGACACGCCCTAGGGACCAGGTCGGTAAGGACAGTTCGGGCCCCGAGCGGTGAGCCGGGACCTGTCAGTATCCGCTTGTACACTGCGACGCATGCCAGAACGACACGCCAAGTTCGGGGACGCCTACTGGGTCACTAGAGAAGCCACAGCGAACCCGGCACGCGTCGGGAAGCCCGCCCGGCCCATGGCGTGTATGGCCGAGCGCCGTAACGACACCACATGGGCGGGGCTCGCCCGCGTGACAAGCGATGCGAGGCCGGAAGACAAACCCAGCGAAGCGATGCCTCAGATTCACGCCACGCGCCTCGGTGCCGCTGGGTGGTGGACTGCCCGCTATATCCACCCAGTTCATAAGTCGGTTACGGGGCATGCTGGCAAGTGTGAGTTCCTGGGGCGCCTGCCCGAGAACGAGGTAAACGTGGCGCGAGAGGTATATCGAAGCCGACTTCACGACTCATGACGTGTACTCTGACACTTCTTTTTCCAGCAACCATCGAGGGGACCAGCGGTGAGCGTCAACTGGCCTGCCGACCTACCGGCGTCAGCGCAAGAGCTGTGGGCCAGGGGTGCGCAGAGTACGCAGGTCCGCGTAGGTGACCTGTGGGTCTTATCCTGGAATGGTGAGGTCGTCGGACACGCAGTGGTTGCGGCCGCCAAGTCCGACTACGCGCTTGCGTGGCCAGTCACCCTGCCCGGTGAGGCGTCTTTCTCACCTGGACTGGTAGTAGAAGACACCCCCCTCGGTGTGCCCGTCACACTTTGGCCGACGAGGGAGACCGGGATCGGCAACCATTTGCTCGATCGCAGCTTGGGTCAACTGCTCTCGCCGGACCGCATTCCTCAGTTGTCTATCGCGCTAGACGACGACGAAGACCCCGGTCTAGCCTTCGCGTCAACTTTCGCTCACGATCCCGAGAACGCCGAGGCTGACCGCTCAATGGTCGCTCATTGGTCCGCACTGTGCTTCAACAGCGGTGGCGCTGAGGAAGGGTCATTCCTGGAGTCCACGAAGGTCCAGCGGGCGGGCGGCGATGCACGGATCGTCGGCGAAGTGCTGGGTCTTGGACTGCCGGAGTTGCGCTCAGTCATGACCGGCGTCACTCCGATCACCGCTGACCAACTCGCCGCACTAGTTGAGCGTCTCGGGGTTGAGAGTGAGTCGCTTACCGGATCAGATCCCCTTTCAGACGTCGTCGTCGATATTGCCCACCCGCGATTCAAGCGAGACGTCCTCGCCCGCGTAGCGGAGACTGGGATAGTGGAGGAGGCGATTCGCCGCTCCGCCCGCCGAGAGTTCGCACTAGCGGCCCGCAACGACGGCGACAATCTGCGGGAGTCCAAGTTGCGCGACGCAATCGGACGCGCTGGCCGAGATGCCGGTTGACGCCTTGGATGGGTGGGGAGTACTCGGAGCCAAGGGTGACGCAGCAGCGATCGCCGCGCGACTTATCGCTGAATGCACCACCTTTGACCTGCCGGCACTGGCCAGTGACCCGCTAAAGACCCTCTCCGGTAGCGGCGTGCTGAAGGTTGAGATCGAACAGGGACTCGTGGACACCGGCTGCGGCGGGGGCGGCTACTACCGTCCGACCCCGCCGACAATCCATCTCCACCCCGCTACATCACGTCGCGACAACTTCACTCTGCTCCACGAACTCGGCCATCACCTACAGCAGACACACGACCAGTGGGGCTTCACGCTCATCGATATGGCCGACGGGGCCCGACTCACGATCGAAGAGCAGGTGTCCGACCAGATAGCCGCACAAATTCTGATGCCCGTGGGGGAGGGTGACTTCCACAATGCGGCACTACACCCTGCTGACGTGATGTCCGGCCTGTTCGCCAGGTCGGAGGCCTCCCGTTCCGCAGTCGTGATGCGCGTGCTCAAGATGCTACCGTCAGATTCCCGGTGGATCCTTGCGGTCGCCGACGTCGATGGGACCGTGATCTCATCCGCCAGTTCGTACACTGATCCGCAGCCCCCGCGTGGATTCTTGCAGGAGGGATTTGCGCGTGTAGCCAGCGAAGCGACTTACTCTGCAGTGCGGAGGGAGTTCCACGAAGGCATTGAGTACAAAACTGGGGCTCTACTGGATGATCTTTGGGTCGAAGGCGCGTTGGACTATGAGGAGCGGTATGTGTTCCTCGCGCTCCGGCCTACTACCGTTAGTCGCTCAGGAACATGGACCTACCCGCTACGAGAGTGCTCCAACCCAGCGTGCGAGGCGGCCTTCGATGCGAGGCAGTCGAGTGGACGGTGTGAGAGCTGCCAAGCCTTTAAGTGCCCGCGCTGCAAAAAGTGCACATGCAGTACGCCTGAAACCTCAATCGTGTGTGACAGTTGCTTCATGGTGTACTCCCGAGCCGAGATGGCATCGGGCACACATGAATGCTGGTGACACATAACAGATCCAAGCTCGGCTGAGAGTCAGAGGGTAGAATTATTCCCGCAGGATTGGCCGAATGAGACCGTCACCGCACTGGACCACAGTTTTAAGTCACGCGACTTATCGGCGCAAATACGGGCGTGCGAGCCTTAGCCTGACGGCATAATCCTAATGGATTTCGCGCTTACTGGAAGAGGCTCAACTCACAACCTGAAGGCCATCAGGAATTGTAGTGTATTTGGTGCCGCGCTTCTCGTATAGCTCCTTGATCGAATCGCTGTCAGCCGGCGATCCGTAAACGGCGGCTCGAACTGCTGCACTCTTCAAATTCAGGCCGATCAAGTCACCGCCATTGTCAATGCCGACAGCAACGATGCGGTCAAAGCGGTCACCATGCTCGTCTGCATACTGCGCCAGAGCTTTGAGCTTGGGGGCCGAGTCGCCCAGGTGAGCACCGTGCGGATCGATTATCGACGGCAGCAGGTCACCGTTAACACGGTGCACGAACACAAAGTCAGGCTGCACTGACTTCCACGTGTCGCCTGACTTGTGCGCAATTCGCAGCGAATGCTTTCCGGCTGAGGACGGATTCCGGTACCAGCCCTCGATGAAACCGTTCGCCAGCTCATGCGCAATTATGGCCCGCTCCCACCGATTCCTCGTCATCATTAGATCGAGCGGGTAGTCACCGTCGACCGTAGAGAGCACATGCAAGCGCACCGTCGGCAACGTGTTGCCATCGGCATCCTGGGTACCGACGCGCTCTTCATGCTTGATCTCAATGGACACACGCTCGGGCTCACGGGCCATGTCCTCGATGGCCTCGTAAGCGCGCTTGCGCGAGTCCTTCAGTGACTTGATTTCGTTGCGCTTGGTACTCAGCCAGAGGCGGGTGAGCGAGTCCGCTGCATCTTCGACAGGCCTTAGAACGTCCACGTCGATGAACGCCAGCGCCGCCACGCGAGCGCGGACGGCAACGATGTCGATGTCGGGTTCACCGGCCTCGTAACCCTTGCGGATGGCCTCCTGCATGTCCCGCCGGAGGTACCTATTAACTACTGACGTGGTCAACATCCGGCGCAGGTGACGCAGCGCATCGTCGACCGTCGTCGCATCCGCAGACCGGGACTCCGTCGAATCCGACGATTCTACGGCACCATGCTTGGCCGTAATGCGCCGAATACTGGCGGTCATAATCTGCTCAGCTTGTTGCTCGACGGCTGTTTCATTGGTCGCCATGATCCCGTCAAGTACCTCGAACATCGCCGCATGTGCAGCCTGGTCAGCACCGACCACTAGCTCGTCACGTGCAAGTTCGCCCGCCGACTTGAGGATTCGCTTGATCGGCTTAGGAAGCGTAGCCGGTTTCGTGTATGACGGCAGATCGCTAATTAGCTCAACGACCGCGACATCGACCTCTGGATTGCGTGCCAGTGCGACCGGGGCGAACATGACGTTCCGCACCGGAGCACTGGGGCCGCCCGCACGCGGCGGGATGATGCCCATGATCTCTTCAGCCACTAGCCTCGCGGTCGCCTTGTCAAAGTAGGGCAAGTAGCAGGCTGCACTGTTTAGTCTATCTTCGCTGGTAGACTGGGCCAGCGGCGTCCGAACCATGCGACCGAGTAGTTGGGTGACGTAGGTGTCATCTCTTGCCGGTCGCAGCGAGACCAGCACCTCGGCTCGAGGGCAGTCCCAGCCAGTCGAGACCGCATCTTTGGCGATCAGTACTCGAATTCGGTAGTCACCCTCAATATCCTGCGCCGCCACCTTCTGGATCTCATAACCGGCGACCTCGATCGTTGCCCTATCTCCAAGTACGTGCGCAACGCAGTCAGCCGGCATGTCCGGCCAGTTCTTGCGGACCGTTTCCAGCACGAGGCGGATGAGGTCGTCCTCCTCGGCGAGCGCCTTCTCAGAGTCCTCCTCGCCTGCAGTCTTGTTTGGAATCTGAACCACCAGGAGCGGCAGGACCGGATCGATCGCCTCCTGCGCACAGTATGCCTTCCACCGATCACAGACTTCGACGAAGTCAGCAGTGGCATCCCGCACCATCGCGGTGGAGAAGTCTCCCGACTCGTCCGGAATATCAAGCGTCAGTGCGCTTTTCAGCAGGCCAGATGCCTGGACGTCTTTCGGTTCTATCTCGACGTTGCTTCGCTTCGTGAATACTGACGCCTTCTCCATCGCGGCGTCGAATCGCTTAACCGTGGCCGAAATCCCGAGCACAATCGGCACCGGGCGGTTCACCCCGTTGCCATTGATGAGCTTTTGCACGATCGACTGATCGGTTCCCGACTGCGCCTTCATGCCCTCATGCGCTTCATCGAGTACCACGTACAGCGTCTTATCTACGTCGGCGATCGTGCTGTCCAAGATCTCCCAAAAGGTGTGACGCCGGGAATCGGTGTGCTTCACGAAGTCGGCGCCAGTGCGCAGCTTGTCCGGATTTATGAAGTAGACCTTGCCTGACCTGAGCGAACTGCCCGCGAAACTCTTGTCCAACAGCACCAGGTCACCCGGCGGAATCCGGTCTGCGCACTCGATAAACCGGCTTCGGGTCTGTTCGTTGAGCGCCGGGTCCTTGGACACCCACAGCACCACGGCACTCTGATCGGCTTCCACGTCGAACTCATCGCTGCCGTGCAGTAGCGCTTCAATCACCGTCGCCGCGATGACTGTCTTACCCGAACCCGTAGTTGACGACAGTGCGAACGCCGTCCGTTCATCGCGACCGTGCCAGTCCTCCTTGGCGTACCCCAGCCTGGTGAGGATCTTCTCGACGGCGTCGACCTGATAATCCTTCAGCACGAAGCGCATGGTTCAGGCTCTCCCAGTGTTGATCTCAAACGTCCGAAGATACGACTCGTAGAGCCGGACCGCCTCTACTCCACTTGGCAACTGCCCCAGGATCGCCTGGTACTGCGGTTCGTCGTCTGTGACGATGTAGGCGACGCGCAGCCCCTCGTCCCCCTCCACCGCAGCAAGGAAAGGATTCGCCGCGTCAACGCTGAATAGCACCGCGTAGGTGTCAGCGACCTCGAATGTGTCGCTGCGCTCGCTAATGATCCTGCCCTGGGCGCCTGCCCGCATCCACAGCAGCGGTGAGATCCGCTCAAACGCCATGTCCAACTCGACCAGTGAAGCGTTCTCATAGGTCAGTGTGAAGAACTCGACGTTCTCCTCGAAGCCGTCTGACATTGGGAACTCGTCACCGAACGAGTAGTCGGCGTCGATCGGCACACCTTCAGGCGTGCGCCCCGTCACCGCAGCCTTGATTCGTGGCTTGGTCACGCGTTCGCAGATTCCTCGGGAGTCCCACTCTGGGTCGCCGGCGCGCAATCCGCGCTCGAGTAGCGATACCTCCTCGTCGTTGACCTCGTTGTTCGTCACCGATATCGACCGCCGCCGACCATCGTCCTCCCTGTTCAGACGCATCACAGCATGCGCCGTCGTGCCGGACCCTGCGAAGAAGTCGACGATGAGTGCACCTGGCTTGTCGGCGACGAAGAAGCGCAGTGCGTCCTCAACTGCATATAGGGACTTGGGGAAGGGGAAGGATCTGCCGGGGATCATCTTGCGCAGCAAGCTCGAGCCGTGGTCTGCTGCCGAATGTGCCGTCAGATTCCACTGAGTCGTCGGAGTAGCCCTATTCCCCTGGGCGGCTGCGCTTTCTACGACCACGTAGCCATCCGCACCTAGCGTGTATGCCCCGTACACGCCTTGCGCCAACTTGTTCTGCTCACCCATCTTCAAGTAGGAGACTGCAGTACGTTCGCCGTTGAAGCGACCAGTACGAATGAACCCTTTGGCCAGAAGCCTCTTTGCAGTAGTGACGTTTGTCTGCCATCGCCCCTCGCTGCCATCGCGGCGGATCGGCCATATGGCCACTTCGCCCATGTTCAGGCCGTCGTAGTCTTCACGCCGTGCGCCGACCGGAATCGGATCTCCAAACCTAAGAATCTTGCCTGATTCTGAGACTATGACTGGATAGAACTTCAAGGGGCTTTCGTCACGCTGCGCACCAGTACCACTGCGAAGGAAGCCGTCCCAGCGAATCTTGCCAGTCGAGGTGGACTTGCCACCCCGCCACTCGGGGCCCAGGACCAATGGTGACGGCTCGGCGCGACCAAAAGAGACCACGAATAGGTACTCATCAGAGCGCCTGAACGCCCCGTCACGTTTCTGGCCAGACGGGTTTATCGCGACGCTTACCATCTGAATTCGCGCTTCCGGGAATGTCTGCTCGAGTAAGAGGCCTAGGCGCAAGAACTCCTTCTCGTCGATAGTTACGAGGAGCACGGCGTCTGCTGGGTTGAGCAGCTCACGGGCGACCCTCAGACGTCGCTCCATGAACGCCAACCACTTCGAGTGCGCGTAGTTATCACCCGGATCGACGTAGTTGTTGTTGTACTTCCAGTCGTTCGCTCGAGTGTTGTACGGAGGATCGATGTAGATGCAGTCAACCTTGCCACGGTTGGTGAATAGCATCGCCTCCAGCGCGTGATAGTTCTCCGCATTGATCACCGTATGAAACGGCTTGTTGTCGCCGCCACGTTGGATTCGGCCAGTCGACACCAGTCCCGGGTAAATCGGATCGCGGAAGTCCGCGACGAACACCAGGTCCGAAACCAAGCGCGAGGACTCCATTTTTGTCCGCGGGTCTATCAGCTCGGCGACTCTTGCCTCTTTCGGCCCCCTAATCCTTGTCACGATCCACGTCGCGACCGACTCTGGCGTCGTCTCTCCTCGTTCGGGTAAGAACCGCACCTTGTCGCCGGCCAGAATCGACCGTCCGGTCAGCGCCACAGACTCCGGAGTGTGCCGTTCAAAGTTCAGGCCGAACTGCCGGCGCGACTGCAGTGCGTCGACGTGCCGGCGCAGCTCTTTCGCCGTCGCGGGATCGGTACTCGCGACCCGATCGAGGAGGGATTGAAGCTCGTTACTCACAGGATGTGACTCTACTTCGAGCGAACCTAGAACAGAGCAACGCCAACAAGGGGCCACCCTGAACGCAAACGTAGCCATTCGTTCGCATGCCGGAGTTCACCGACTCGCACCCCACGGAGGTCTGCTGCCAGGCGGGAGACCCGCTGTCGACAGCGATGTGGCGCCCGCTACAAGCAGCCTCGCCGAATGGGCCGAGTTGCGACACGACGCTCACCGAACTCCAGGCCGCGAGTTGGACGCCGCCGGCACCCACGAGGAGGCGTTCCCATCCACCTTGATGAGAGAAGACGCGCCAAGGTCCAAGCCAACAAATTTGACGCTAACTCGGGCGTGAGGGAATCACTTGGCTACGTTCACAGCAGCACGAAGGCCGCTCTGCGCTGGCTCCTGGAGGCGGTCACAGAACGCACGGAAGTTGGCCTTGTCCTTGGAGGTGGGGGCTGACTCCCACCCAGGGCTTGTGTCAGCGTCCGCGTGGGCGACTTCCGTCCACATCCAGGTGATCGCATACGGCAATGCCGCTGCCCTCCGGCGCGGAGTTTGGGACCTGGCCCAGTCGGGGAACCACGTCTCGGGCTCGGAAGCCAGCGTCCTAACGACAGTCTCGATTCTCCGGTAATCGGTATCGCGATCTAATGCCTCGGCTACGTACTCCAATGCACCTGCGAACTCAGACTCAGATAGGTTGAGGAACTTGGTAACCGCTCGCGCGGTTCTCGGTCCGATCTCCGCTTGGAATCCAAGAGCGACCGCCGAATCTGTCCATGAGCGCGCAGGTCGCGCGGTCTTCGCCAGACACAGGCTGACGAATCGCCGGCCCAGAGTTGAACGAGATCTCATGATCGGCGCAACACGCATCTCGTAGAGGTCTGCTGGAATGACCTGCGGAATTCGCGAGTCATCCAAGTCCGTTCGGATTCGAATCTCGAGTTGGCGTGACGGGCTTTGGCGCGTGTGCAGGCACTTCTCCACGATCGTTCCCAGCAGCGGTGCGTGTGGAGTTCGATTGCGTATCCAAGCCGCCTGGCCGGCCTGAGTGTTCGGGATGTGCGTTATCCAAGGGTCAAGCAGAGCCGCCGCCCCGTCGAGAGTCGAGGCGGTCAGAATCTCATGCGCGGCTGCTATCGCCTCACCGCGGACCTCTGGGTCGTCGGCCGGCCTGATACCCCACCGCGGCCCCCGGAGTTCCGTCCGCCGCTGGCCCGCTTCCACTCGCAGCCGTCTCGCCCAGTCCTTCCCTTGGTCGGGGGCCGAGCGCGTTGCGATGTGCATGAGAAGCACGGTCAGTGCCCGCAACTCGGCCAGGTAGAGCTCCGGCGATGCCGCCACCCCAAGGCATTGCTGCGGGATCCCCGCTAACGCTTCGCGCACCGCTTCACTCGCTTCGACGGCTGTGGGGGGTGCCTGTGTCACAGAGTGCATCAGGACCGAATGGCGGCAGTTTCGTCGGGGTCCGAGAGGATTTCCGCAGAGTTGCTCGGCGGAAAGATCGGGCCTGAGGGGACTTGCCCTACGGCTCCGGAAGCGTTGGCCACATTGTTCGCACGAGGGCACCAAGTAGCTCACGTGCGTGTCGCACACCGCAATGTGTGGAAGTCTCCATTCGATGAGCCAGCGTCCTGATCGAAGGCATTCGGGACAGACCTGTGTGCCCTGCAAGGGAAACCAGCCGCGGGCCGAGAGCACCCGAAAGGACGCTACCGATGGTTCCTCGAAGCCGCTGAAGTCCAACGGCCGGCAGTACGCGAAACGCTGCAGGGTCGCGCTCCTAGCGTCATCGATTCCCAGAGCCGTCAGAAGCTCAATACGCCCGAGTAGCTCGTTCGATGGCTGAACGAGTGCGAACAGCAGCGATCCCGAGCCCGGGCGGGGATCGAGGAGCCGAACCATGTCGACTGCGGTCAGCTCGTTGGCGACTGCAACCCTCTCCAGAAAGGAGTCGAGAGCTTCCCCGTCAGTGAGTTGCACCCGGGCAGGCAGACGATGGATCGAGCTGTTCATGGAAGTCAGCCGGCTCGGTGCTGGCCCCGTTGGACCTGTCGAGTTCCCGAACCGGTCGACTCCTCGGGGAAACGCTCGCGACTTCGGCCTTCGACGTCATCAATAACAGAATCGCGGAGCTCAAGAAGCTGCAGCTTCTGTTCGACCGTCATCTGGGCATCCAACCGCCAGATTTCTTCGAGGGGTACAACGCCGTCCGACCTCAACTCCGGCCCGGGCTCCAGGGTCTGCAACCACAACCAATCCTCGAGAACGTCACGCATCCCAGGGCTCGCCTCGATCTCAGGAACCAGCCATTTGACTGCCGGACCGGGAAGCCCGATCCTGCCGGGGCGTGCCCCGCGAGTCCGGCGGTGGCCAAGAAGCTGCGTCAGTTCCACTGCGAACCTTGTAGGTGTGATTGGCGACCCTCCAGTAGGGCCAATCGAAGGACGAGCACGTTGTGCAGCCTTGAGCACGGATTGCGCCTGGCTTCCCGGCCCCATTCTGTATGCGGCCACGGCTTCGTGGACGTCGTTGCACGACTGCCGCAGCGCGTTCCACATTCCCGGCGCGCCTTGTCGACCCCACCAATCCTGGCTTTGCAGGGTGTGCCGAACCTTGTCCCGCTTCCCAATGAAGATCGTCGGGACGTCGTCCTCGTGAAGGCCATGTACATCGACGAGCCAGGCGATCCGCTTTCCGATGAGCAGCAGACTGGCGATCTCCTCTAACGCCTGCCGTCGCGCAAGCACCACGCTCTCTTCGCGCCCATCTTGGTTGACACGTCGTTCGCAGAGGACCCGGAGGTTTCGTCTTATCTCTTCGTCGAAATGTCTGCAGTTCACGATCGGCATCAGACTGTTCAGCAGTATCGCCGCGTGTTGAGGTGTCAGGACGTAGTACTCACGTGTGATCTGGACTTGCTCCAGCCACTCGAACACGTGGCGTGTCCCCGGCTGGATCTCATGGGGCCGTACTGCCTTGCTGAGGCGTTGCAGTTCCTTCATGAGCGAAAGGAGTCGGACTCCGGCAAAGAACGCGTCGGTGTTGTCGCACAGGAGCATGTTGGCCCGAGCCTGGAGCGTCAGGGCCTTATCGCTGGCCACCATCACTTCTTGAGGTCCACGGTGGTCGACCTGCAGGTAGACGCGGTGCTCCTCGCAGGCGAAACGCAGCCAGGTCTTCTCGCAGTGTGTGCGAATCCCTTGGACTTCGCAGAGCGGACAGATCCACCGGGAGCCCTGGAGGAGGCCAGGTATCCGGGGCGGTGGGTGGATCAGTCGATGCCGGCCGCACAGGGCATCAAGTTCGTCTTCCCGAACGGACAGTCGGTGAGCGAGCTGACTGAGTGGAAGGGTCTTGCGGCTCGTCAGGTCTGCTGCCGTGAGACCGGGACACCCCTTGAGTACCAGCGATATCGGGATGTCGTTGGCATCAGCACATCGGGAAACGAATGACGCCAACGTCTCCTGCCGGGCTGGAGACAGCCGTGTGGGCAGCCTGGGGGCGTTTGCCGTCATCGCTGCCGTCCTTCCAGGCGGGCCTGCCCTTCTTCTGCGCGAGCACTCAGTCGTACCGACTCGATGTGAGCCCGAGTGATAGCACCGCTCCCGTCCGCTATCGCACTGCCGGCGCCCTCAGCGAGTAGGTCACGCAGGTCTCCCAAGTAGCCTTGCGTGCGCGCCCACAGCAGTCCAGCAAGCTGATCATGCAGGTCACCGGGCTCGGACTGCGGAAGATGCGGCGCGAGAAGGAGCTCCTGCTCCGCCAGCAGCATCTGCCATTGGAGACGTTCGGCGTCCGTTCCTGCGGCCATAGGGCCAAGTGCGTGCGTCTTCAATCTCGCCGCGATCTGCGGGTCCGTGAGAAGCTCGCCGCCCTCCAGATCGGCGCCCACTAGGACTATCGATGCACCGAGTTCCCCAAGCTCCGTGTTGAGGACCTTCACGTGATCGAGAACTTCCCTGCCGATTCGCTGGCCCGACTTGAGAAGGTGTGCATCGTCGATGATCAGTAGGCGTACGCGATGCCGTTCGCATGCCCTGAGCATCCGTCCGGTCTGAAGGCGGGCCACGCCTTCCCCGGGCAGCTCCAAGAACTCGAGGACCACGGCGTTCAAGTCCTTGACCCTCGCCGCCGAAGGCAGGTTCACCCAGCACACCGGAACGACGTCACACTCAGTCTGAGCATCTGGGAACCAGACTGGAGTCTCGTCTGGGCCCGAGGTCGCGTAGTCCGCCGTCCACTGCAGATATCGATCCTTCGCCCACTTCCGAACGAGTGAGCTCTTGCCTGTCCCATTCGGACCGGTAATGGACGCGAAGGTCTTGGCGCCAGGCGGCGAATCGAAGTTCGCGGTGACGACCTCTGAGAGCTGTGCTGAAATCGACTCGCGGTCTGAGGTCATCAGAAAGTTCCAGCGGTACCACTGGCTCACCTCAGTCGCGTACTGGCGACGGACAGTCTTGTCGGAAAGGCATGTCTCTTCGAGTACGTCAGGTGCGCGTACGTCGGGCTCGATACATGACCTGTGCCATCGGCGCGCAGTCACAGCTGTTCTCCGACATCACCGAGGTCCAATTTGCCCCACGGGGCATCGAAGTCGACGACCGCACTTCCGACTGCCTCCGAAACCAGTGGCGCCGCTCGCAAGGGATCTCTAGCCGCTGCATCGACTGCTTCGCCTAGGTCCTTCCGAGACTGAGCTCTGCGCAATCGCGCTGTGCGGATTCGTGCGGGTTCAGAGAACCGCTCGGTGTGCGTCGTGAGCTCGGACAGCTCGTCTGCGAGCAACTGCCGGACATGTTCGGGATTAATCCGCTTGAATCCGTCGCGGTTCCTGACGATCGTCCACGCAGCATCGACGAGCGCGTCCGTCATAGGAGCATCGGTTAGTCCCGCACCTCTCCACGGGATTTCATGAACATCTCCAGAGATGGGGTCTCGAAACCACATTCGGCTCAGGTCATGCGGATCACGGTAGAACGGCGCGCTCGCGTCCTTCTCCCGGAAGCGTCCCTTGCGGCTATTCCTGTAGGCATCCAGGCACTCGGAATCGTAAACGAGGCCCTTGACCTTTACTCCGTCATGTCGAATCACTCCCCAGTGGATCGGGAGGAAGTCGAAGACCATGTCGGCTCTTTGCGGCACATCGATGCGACCGGTGACTTCGGTGAGGGCATCCCACATTTCGAGCGGAGTCAGTTTGGTATTGGGCTCACCTGGGACGTGAAGCCCCGAATGCACAGTCCGGTGGTAGTCCAGGCTCACGAATCGTCGGAGATGCTGTTCCAATTCATGGGCGGTGAGCAGGGCTTCTGTTTCGACCTTGGCGCCGCGCTCTCCAGTGTTCCTGCCCTTGTATCCAGGAATCTGCTGCCAAGCGCGCTGCAGAGTTTCATGGAACCTCTCGACGTGGGGATTGTCCGTTGGCCTACCTCCCCGCGTCGGCAAGTAATCGATTCCGAGGGATGCCAGAAGGTCCTGGAAGTGATTCGACTTGAAGTTCGCACCAAGATCGCTGCGCACTGCATCTGGCATCACAGAGGGGATGACGTGTTCGCCTTGGAGGGTGTCGTATTCCGGCACTACGTTGGTCTTGCCATCAATCGTGGTGGGCAGGTGCACCTGGTCCGGCAGACCGCACCACCGCCAGTCAGAGATGGACGTCCCTTCGACCAGCATGGAAAACGGTCTGCACACGTCATAGAGCAGCAAACCGGCGTCAACAGCGTCCGCGGACTTTGGAACGACGCGTAATGCCAGTACAACGCGGGTCGCAACATCGATCGCGGTGAGCACTTCTACACTGAAGACCTCGCCCGTTTCTAGGTCTCTCACCAGGCAATCCGCTCGCGTGGCATCGATCGCGACGACCTGGCCGGGCCGCATCGCCGGGTAGTGCTCGTAGCCCGAGGTCTTGCGGAGCGACTGGGTCTTCTGCGTCCTCGTTGTTGATCCACGAGTGTGCATCAGCCATGACAGATACCGTGCCTTGATGCGCTTCGCAGGTGGCTTGTAATCCAGCCCGGCTCGCTTCAAAGCGACAGTGATCCGTCGATCGAGTTCACCAATGTTGACCGAGGATCGATCTCCGTCAAACGCTCTGACCATCGATTCAGCAACGTCTCGGTAAGTCGGGTCGATCTGATTCCATTCCTGCCGTGGTTTCAGCGCACGGCCGTCAATCAGTCCGATGAGTCCATGATCTCGCCACCTCCGGATCCAGCCTCGAATCGCACTACTTGAGGGAGGTTCACCGGAGTCGTCCCCCTGCGCGCGTCTACGGCTACGAGCGCGGTCGAGCTCGAACTCACTTGCCAGGTAGTTCGCCATCGCTTCTGCTCGACGGGCCTCGGATGCTCCACTGGGGCCGAACGGATATCGCGGCTCACCGGGTCGCGCCAACTCAGCGTGACCTTCTCTGTAGCCCGTCACAACCTCCATGACGACCTCGAGCCGGAACAAGGCCGCCTCTCTGGCCTGGTCTGACAACGCCTCCCACAAGGGCTGGAGCGACGCCGACATCGCAGCGATCTGCCCGTCTTTCACTACCCGAGCTTCCGCAAGGTCGCCAAAGCCGATTATCTCCGCTTCTCCGGTGGCGGTCATGAACTGCAGTCCGCTGGGTAGGACACTGGTGACGCGATGGAGGCCTTCTGGAACGAGAACGAGGTCACCAAGTTGGATTTGGGTACGCGCCCTGGGCCGGCGATCGCTCACTGCGCACCTACCGAAGTTCGGATCTCGCTGTTGAGATTGATTCGACTTGTCAGGTCGCATTCGAGTTGCCCGGACCAGATGAGGTGCCAGATCCCCGCTTTCACGAGGCCGTCCCCCCGGTCCAGTCGCATCAGTTCGCCAAGTTTCACGGTGCCGCGGAGTCGAACTTCTTCGATGAGGAGCGGCCGCACGGCTTCGATCCAGCTCGGGGGACGACGAAAACCGCCCAGCCATAGGAGGTTCAGCCGTTCCACCCGGCTGAGTTCGGAGAACACTGTGTAGCTCCACCCCAGAGCCGAGCAGGCTTCTCTCGTGACAGGCATGGCGTTGAGGAAGTCTTCGTCCTGCTTCTCGACTGGCCGGACATCCCAGATCGTCACTTGTCCGTCCGTGTCCACCGACAAGAGATCCGGAACATGGGACCGCCGTCCTGTGCTCGCCTCCCAAGAAATCTGGCAAGGCTGCGGCGTCAGCCAATTGACTCGAGGGTCTCTATCCAGCTTGCGCACGAGGTCGTGTTCGAGACCGGACTCCACATCCAGCACACCACCGATGGTGTGACTCCAAGGTCGGGCCGCGATGTTCCTCGACCGCGCACTTGCGCGAACTGCCCGGAATGGTCTTAAGCATCGGAAGTCGGTCGGGCCGAGACCCTCGCGCCACTCCTGCGCTCCCTGTATACCTTCCCACCGAAACGACCATGTCACCTTGGTCATCCGGCTGCCCGCCAAGGGTTGACGAACCGGGTTTCGAAACGATCTGCTAGACAAGACAAGGGAATCCTCCGCTGAGGTTGTTCCTGCGATCACAGGCGAAGCCCCACAATCTCCGTGTGGGTGGATCCAGCGAGAAGGTCGGGTGGCCGCCCGGCCTTTCTTCGCATTTTCGGCGTCTTACGCCGACGTGTGGTTCTACGTCGTGGCCTCCCCCGAATTCCTGAGCGCCTGCGCCAATAGGTCGGCGACGACTCCGCTCACGGGCTTCTGGCTCTGGTAGGCAGCTTCATAGACCTGCGCGGCGAGCTCCGCTGGCAGCCTCGCCGAAACGAGGACGCGCTCGTTTGGTCTCAGTTGCTGCCCACGTGCACGAGGCCTGCCAGTTCGCGCCGGGTGAAGGTCAACCCGAGGTGCACGGTCAGCGGGCGACATGGCGGGCCTCCAAGTACGACTCAGAAAAGTGATCTGGCCTCACGCCCCACGATATGCCCCACACACTGCACTGTTGGCAAAACCGCCAAACAGTGACATCTACATATGTAAAGCGAATAAAAACTACAGGCCTTCTACCTGCGCTTTTGCTGACAGCGCTTTTTCTAGATTGACAGGCTCGAAACCCTGAGAAACACCGTTGCGCGGCATCTGCGCAGGTCATGAGCACTACTAGGGCTTACCCGCCTGCAAATCCTGTCAATCTAGAGACTAATTCTGTCAATCTAGGCTGCACAGCGACAGCCGCCCCGTCGAACCCCCGCACCGCGCCCCGACACAGCCGGACAGAACGCGGCCGTGTCTCCCAGGGAGACAGGCCCACCGGTGTGGCTTGCGAGCGTTCGAGTCAGGTGGTGAGTGCTCGACGTTCGGCCGTCGCGATCGCCTCGACGGCGCCGTCGAGCAGGCTGGTGCGGGGCAGGCCGGCGTGCGGCTGCATGAGTCCGAGACGGTCGATGAGGGTGCGGGCCCGGTCCAGGGCTCCGCGGCGTTCCGGCACGCTCGCACCCTCGTCCAGGGCCGTGGCCAGCAGCCGCTTTGCCAGGTTGAGATTCTTCCTGTCGGCCGATGACAGAGTGCTGGCGCCGAGCCTGCGGGCGTCAGCCAAGGCGGTATCCCATGCCTCGCCCAGTGCACGGGTGGCGCGGTGGAACTCCCGCACCCGCTCGGGGTCGGTCGGCTGCACCGGCTGGTCGGCCTCCCGCACTGCCTGCCAGGCGGTGTAGAACGCGGCGGTCGGCTGGTGGGTGAGGTCGTCGATCAGGGGGGCGCCGAGCACGGTGCCCGGATCACACATCACGCTGGTGTAGCGCTCTTCGATGGAACGCAGACGCTTCTTCGCGGTGTTCCACAAGGTCTTCATCTCGATCTCTGCCATCTCACGGTCGAAGCGCTCACGGCGACGCTCTTCGCGGGCAGCGCTAGCGCGGGACCACGGTCCCCGCGCCGCCATGATGACGGCGACCACCAGAAGCAGCGCGAGCGCGGCGGCACCGATGTAGATCAGCGGCGCCCAGTCGAACGGCTCGGTCACGGCAGGGGCAGCGTCTGGCGGCGGTGGCATCGTCTCAGCGACGTCTGGCGGCGGCGGCATCGTCTCAGCGACGTCTCCCGCGGGCTGCTCCTGCTCTTCGATTTGGAGTAAATCGTGGATGAACGTTCTGAGCACCCGGAGACCGACAACGAGCGACACGACTCCAGCGGTGAAGATGACGACAGGCCCGATGACCAATCTCGCAATAGGGTCTCTATGCACGGTGGCCTCCCTGAGTTCCGTGCCAGTGGTGGGGCGGGTTCGCTGTCCATTGTCGTGCCATGGCGTGCTGGTGTGGTGTCGCCGGAGTCCGAGGCACACGGTGGCGGTCCGCGGGAGGGCACTTCCCGGCTGAGGGCCGATCAGACTACTGGCGCGTCGTAGATCGTGGCGGCGGAGTCGACTCGACGTCCACCGACCCGGGCATGCGAAGTGCGTCCCCACGATGCGGGGTGCAGTAGGACAGACCGCTCTCGAGAGCACCGTCGTGGAACTGGCCGGCGCGCGGCGACATGCACCACTCTCTCGGTTCGGACAGGAGACAGTGCGGTATCCCAGGGGGCCCGCGGTCCGGCTGCCCGGTCAGGCAGCGGCCCCGCCGGGACGGCCGTGTGGAAGCAGGGCAGAGGCCGCATGGCGGGGGCGTCGCCTCTCGGCCTGCCCTGCGCGGGGCGGCCGCGCCCCGATAGTCGTCATCAGGTAAGCGAACTCCGTCCCCGCTCCACGGCCGGAGAAGCCCCGGGTCAGGCGGTCGGAGAAGCCCCGGCTGCTTCCCGCAGGCATCGCCGCACCAAGAGGTGGGTCTGGTCCCCTTAGTCAGGCTGCCGCGAGCATCCCGCGGCGAGCTGAGGGCCCAACCAGATCGACCGACAGATGGCAACAGCCCCGGCCGGCCACGAGCCAAGTGCGTCCGACCGGGAGGCCGGACAGAACGCGGCCGTGTCTCCCAGGGAGACAGGCCCGCGGGGCCGAGCTCGAGCACGCCACCCACGGCCGGCCGGCAGTAGGGAAGTGGTCAGTCGAGCCCGTCCGGGACCTCATCGTCGCCGGTGCCCGACGCCCCACCGGCCGCCGACCGACCCGCCTCGCCGGGCCCGGCCGCGGAGGCGGCGCCGGCCTGGAAGATGGCCCTCGCGGCCGCGCGCACATCGGTCCCCGGCACCGCCGCCTGCGCCCGCGCCTCCGACAGGCACGCCGCCACCGCCTGCCGCCCGGCCCGCTCACACAGCTCGACCAACTCCTGGTCCCCGACCGACTTCGCCGCGTCCGCCCGGGTGCGTACCTGCACCCAGTCCACCGCCGCCTGCACCCCCCTGCGCACCAGAGGGTCGGACCACAGCCCCGGCGGCTCACCCAGACCGTCATCGACGGCCCCCGGGACCCCGCCGGCCACCGCCACATCAGGCAGAGCAAATCTGGTCCCCTCAGTCCCCTCGGCGCCTCCCCGCCGGCGACCCCACCGCGCAAGCCGCTCCACCAACGACTGCCGCGACATCCCGAGATCACCCTCGAGCTCCCGCCACGGCACCCCAGCCATCCGCGCCAACGCCAACGCCGCCCCCGACCGAGCCTGCGCCGCCTCCAACGCAGCCCGCGCCCCAGCCTCAGCCTCGAGCGCCGCCCGCGCCCGCGCAGCCGCCGCCGCCCGGTCCGCCGCCACCTCCCCAGAGATCCGAACCATCCGCCTCACCCTCCATCTCGTCCCCCCATGCAAGTGCAGGCACCACCTTACACAACCGCGCCCGGCGCGAGCCCGCACACCACACGCCGCAGCCGCCACCCCCCCACACCCCCCAACACAAAAACAACCCCCAACTCGCCGCCACCCACCCCGCCACCACAACCCCCAACCAACCCACCCAGCACCCCCCGCGCCCGCACGCACACAGGGGGTTGAACAGACGCTTGTGAGTCGGTAACGGTGACCCACCACCAACCTGCACTCACCCACCATGCCCGCCGCCCCTTCCGGGGCGGACGGGCCCCGGCGCGAAGCGCCGCCCGCTCCTTCGCCTTCGCCGGCTGCAGCCGGCTGTTGTCTTCGGCGGTTTCCTGCCCCTGTCGCGGTGCTCCTTCCGCACCGGTGTGGTGTGTGAGGGGTCGGCGGGGCGGGTGGCTGTTGTCTGCCGCGGGCTCGCTTGTGGTGGCGGGTGTGTTCGCGGGCGTGGCGGCCTGGTGGTGGCCCGGGTCGTGTTGTGCACGGCGGTTGCCTCCACCCCCGGGTGTTGGCGGCCCGTGCGGCGGGTCCGGGTGTGGGGTGTCGCTGCCGCGCCACCCTGCTGCTGGTGTTGCTGTGGCCGGGCCGGCTGCGGCTGTGCGCTGCGGTCGTCGGCTGGCCGGGCTGGTGTTGTCGCTGTCGGCCCGGGGGGGGGTGTCGCTGCCGCGCCACCCGGGTGTTCGGGTTGCGGGTGCTGCCCCGCGTGTGGGCCTCTGCGGTTGTGGGCTGCGCAGTGCCCTGCCGGCTGCCCGCCGCGGTCTGCCGCCGTCTGCCGCCGGCCCGCCCGGCCTGCCCGGGGCGACCGGGGCGACCGCAAGGGGTGCCGCTGCCGCGCCACCCGACCGCACCCGGTCACCGCCGCCCCCAGCCGTCACCGGCCCGCAGCATCCGGCGCAGCCGACAACCGCAGCCCACCCCAGGCGCACACACACCGGCAGACCGCAACCAGCCGAGGGCGGGCCACGCGGCAGCGTGGCCCCACACGGTTCCGTGCACCCACCCGCAAGATCACTACAGGCATCCCGTTGGCGTGGCCACGCCGCGAGTGCTCCCCACACACCCCGTTGCCCGCGGCACCCACATCGCGGAAGCGGCGGTCTGGTCTCGCGCACCCCGTGGGGGCTGCCAGCTGCCCATAGCTCGGGCGAGCACACCCCGCGCGGGTGCTGTCGGCTGCCCGCCGACGTGAGGCGACGAGGCGTAGCGAGACACGCCGGGCGTGGGCCAGCCCCACCACAGGGGACGCCCCCCAGGGCGGATCACTGTAGGTGTGGGCGAGGCCCCGCCTGGGCGTGGCGAGCGCAGTCTCGGCGCCGACCCACCGCAGGGGGTGACGGCTGTCGGCTGCGGCGCCTATGGCGTCGTGGTCGATGGTCGTCGTGGTGGTGTTGGCGGTGTCTGCGGCGTCGGTGGAGGCGTCGCTGTGCACTGCACCAGTGGCCCGGTGTGGGCGGCTGGTGCTGCGTGGTCCTGTGCTGCCTGTGGCGGCATATGCGGGTGTGGTGTCTTTCGTTCTAGTCGGGCTTTTTTCGGGGGGAGGGGGTGGTGAAGTGTCAGGCGTGTTTGTGCAGGTTGGTGCGTTAGGGTGGGATGTGATGACTTCACCAGGCGGTGGTGAGGTGTTAGGTGATGTGTGGGTTTGTAGTTAGGGGGGTGGCATGGTTCGGATCCTGGCGCCGTGGGAAGCCGAGTTGGAGGCCATGGAGGAGGGGCTGACGGCTCAGCGGTGGGCGCGTGAGAGGCGCCGTCACTCGCGTGGCGAGTTGTCGGGGTTGAAGCTCGGTGACGGGTGGCGGCGGGAGGGACGCGACATGGAGTTGTTGGCGTTCTTGTCGCGGTTCACGGTGATCAGCGTCCGGCAGGCGGCCCGGTTCTTCTATGACGGGTCGTGGGAGACCGGGCGGCAGCGGATCCGCAAGATGGTCGAGGCTGGTCTGCTCGAGCGCGACAATTCGATCCCGTGGTCTGGGCCGGTGGTGTGGCCGACGTTGGCGGGCCAGCGGGCGGTGTTGGGGGATGCGCATCCGTTGACGACGGGTGTGCGGCCGAAGGACTCTCAGATGCTGCATCGGCTTCTGGTGACGGAGCAGGCGGCGGCGTTGGTGACGGCGGGCCGTGAGGTGTTCTCCGAACGTGAGATTCGGATGTTCGAGATGCGGGGTCCGGAGGAGTTGTCTGACTGGCTGCAGGCGCGTGGTGTGCGTGCCGGCGACGGTCACTCGCCTGGGGTGGTGCCGACGGTCTACGACGAGCAGATCAGTGATTCGGGGTCGGTGGCGCGCCGGCAGCGGTGGCTGGCGTGCGTGACGATGCCAGCCGGGTCGACGCGGCGGGTGTTGCGCTATCCGGATCTGATCGAGGTGACCGACGAGGGCGAGTTGCGGGCGATCGAGGTCGAGCTCGCCGACAAGGAGATGTCGCGGCTTCGCGGCTATGTGGAGGGCTACCGGGACTCGGGCCCGTATCTGGTGAGTGAGAACGGGCAGCAGCAGGTGCGGTATCGGCAGTTCCGGTACGTGCGGTGGCTGTGTTCGCCGTCGGTACGCCGACAGTTGATCGGCCATCGTGGTGGTGTGCACCCGGTCTCGGGCGCCCCGGCGTTGGGGGTGATTCGTGATGCCTACGGGGCGCAGTCGAATCCGTACGTCGGGGACACCTCGAGCGTGTACACGCGCACGGTCCGTAACCGGCAGACCGGGCAGACCTCGACCCGTCTGGTGGAGTTCGACGAGCATGGTGTGGCCGAGGGGCGGCCGATGAGTGCCGAGCTGATCGAGACCCCGGACGATGACGGGATCGCGTGGCGGATGGCGCAGCAGTTCATGCCCGACCGCATGTACTGCTCGCTCGAGGAGTGGGGCCGCTGGCGTGATCTGTGGCTGTCGGATCTGCAGGAGATCGGACGCGAGCCGCGCACGGTGCCGTTCCATCAGTGGATCGCGCTGACCGGCAACCACGAGCGGTGCATGGAGAGGACCCGCTGAGTCATCGAAGGCTCCGCTCGTGGACACCGGTGGCCGACACGTGACCCACCCGCGCGGTGGCGCCCCGTCCGGGGCGGAGCAGGCGCCCGGGGCGAGCACCGTGGCTGCGTGGCCGCATCGCGAACACGGCGAGACACCGTCGCCGGGCCCCGCCCATTCACGGTCGCAGGGCGGTGTGGCGGGCGTGGACAGTGCCGCCGGCGAAACCCCGATCAGGCGGCGGCCGCGACCATGCGCCGCGGCGCGGAACGGGGCGGCGGTTCGGGACTAGCGGCCGGGTGTGGCGAGCCCAGCAGAGCCTGTTCCGCGGCGATCAGAGTGTCACTCGTGGCCAGACGGCGGCACCATGCGCGAGCCAGATCCCGTACCGCCGCGGTACGCACACCGCGCCGCCGCGGGTGGGAAGATTCATGCCGCACTCGCGGCGCTTCGACGCAGACCGCGCGGCGTAGACGCACGATCTCGACGGGTAGGTTCACCTTGACCGGGCTGGTGCGCCACACCCGCTCGGCACACCGCACCGCCCACTGGGCTGACTCGAGAGCGTAGCGCTCCGCGCGAGCGTCAAGGGTGGCGGTGCAGCCGTGGAAAACACACGCGCGCCGGCACCGGTCCAGGGGCAGGGCCCGCACCAGTTCGCCGCCGGCCCCCCGCAGCAAATCGAAGCGAGCCAGGGCGTGCAGCGTGCGGTTCACGGTGCGTGGGTCCAGCCCCAGTGCCCCGGCCAGACGGGCGGGGGAGCAGGGCCCGAACGTGCGCAGGTACCACCACAGGGCGTGCCCGGTCGTGCCCAGGCCCGGCAGCGACCAGGCGGCGTCTCGGCCCGAGGACAGCAGAGTCGAGGCGGGGCCTGGGGGGTCCGTCGGGTCGGTGTGGGGGTGGGTACCGGCTGGGGGGAGGGAACCTCCAGTGTTCAGAAAATGCTGCACCCGCGGATTGCGTTCGCTGCGATCGACCACTTGCCACTGGGCGGCCAGTGGACCTTTGGCCGGGGCGACACACTCGATCCAGCCGGCCTTCTCCAGTGCTCGTGAGGCGGAGGAAATCTGCGCCGCTGTCAGGCCCGCGCGCAGCGCCCACGTCCTGGTGTCTGCGGTCACGACTCGCCGGCCGCGTTCGACGGTGAGGTCGGCCAGCGCGGCCAGGGTGCGGTGGAAAACCATGCCGCTGGGGCCGCCCCAGCGGGCGCCGGACCACGCGAGCTGCACCGCGGTGTCGGCGATCCGGGACACCTGCTGGAGGTGGCGCTCGGTGGCGCTGCGGTCGGCGGTGGCGCCGGCGAGGTGGTGGCGTGGGACCGAGTCCACGGCGCGGCCGAACTGCCGGATCGCATGCGCGCGGGCGTCCGGCCGTGGCACGCGTTCGCTACTTCCCGGCCGGTGGCGGCGGGTGCGGATGTGTTCGAGCCCGGGAGCGCACTCGACGAGGGCGGCGTGGAGAAAATCGTCGATGTCGCGGTGCGCGTAGACGAACGACCTGGCGATCGTATAGGCCGTGGCGGAGGTGTCCGGGCCGGGCTCGCCGGCCAGCAGCTGCCGCGCGAACGGCGCCAGTTGCCGCGGCGAGCGACGGGAGGATCGGGCAGGCGCGTCGCGGGCGGACCGGTGTGGCGCCTGTACGCGAGGCCGGGCGGGGCGGGGCGTTGTGGCGGCTGCCGAGGCCTGCCGGCGGGGCGCGGCGAGTGCGGTGAGCCGGTCGGCCAGGTCTTCGATCTGTGTCGAGGAGACGGGGTTGCGGGCCAGCGCGCGCAGGGCGTGCAGCCCTGTGGGGTGCTCTCCGTGAGGCAGCGGGCGGGAAGCCGAGCCGTCGCGGTGGGGTGAGCCGGGAGCGCGCAGGCACCCCGAGGTCGGGTTAGCCAGCGCAGAGGTGTCAGCGGTCGGGCATAGGTGTTTGAGAGCGGCCACGATGCGGTCGATGGTGACCCGTTCGGTGGGCGTGCAGTGCAGCCACAGATGGCGGCCGTCGCCACCACCGGAGGCGCAGACGAGGTAGGGCAGCGCGAGCTCGTCGCATACCGACAGCAGAAGCGCGAGATCGGTGGCGACGTCGGCGGAACGGCCGTCGTGGTCGTCCAGATCGAAGCCGATCAGTCGGTACCGGCGGTCGTCGTCGGTGAGGTGGAGGGCCCACGGCTGGTCGGGAAAATCGGTGGGCAGCGGAGCGGATGCGTAGTGCTCGTGGTCGCCGGCCCGGTCGATGCGGCAGTGGGCTCGGGGACTGAGCGACACGACCGCTTTGAGGAACGGGGGTATCGCGGATTCGCCCCGAGTCTTGCTATGCTGAGACCCGACGCCGCGGGCCTGCGCGGCCCGCAACAAGAAAACTCTCCTCTCCAGCTGCTGCAACTTTCGGTAGGGGATTGCGGAGAACCGGGGTGGTGCCCGGCCTTCGCGAAGAGACTTCCGGTCTCGCTCACGCGCCAACGTGAGCGAGACCTCTCTTCATTTGTGCCCTACCGGCATCGGAGAAAAGCGCAGAGACCTGCACCGATACGAGAGCCCGCGACCGTGGTGGGGCCGTCGAACTCACTGTGACCAGATGGTCGGCACCGCGTTTTCTCTCCGATGCTGACCCATCATAGGGGCACGGCGGTGAGCTTGTGCGGTCTCCCACACCGGAGTGCCGCCCGATTTCCGTTCACCGGCGGACGCAATGACGCTATAGCGCCGGGCCCGGCCCGAGTGCGGGCCACCACCGACACGCCCTGCGTGGACACTAGGGACACCCAATCACGCCCTACCGCCCGAAGGACCCCACCGACGTGGCCGAAGAGACCAAACCCTCCAAGCCGTCCGCGACCTCACCACTGCTCGCCGTCCTGGCGGCAGTGGTCGCCATCGCCGCCGTGCCCGGCACCGTGTTCGGTGTGTGCTGCGCCGTCATCGGCGTCGAGTACCGGCGAGTGCGCACCAGCCGCTGGATGGCGTGGTCGGCGATCACCCTGGTCCTGGCGGTCATCGCCGCCGGCGTCGACACCGGAACGTGGTCCGCGTGGTCCACCTCGTTCGCGGCCCGTACCTGGGCCACAGGACTGGTCGCCGGCGCCGACACCGGCATCCTCGGCTGGGCCGCCGCCCACACCGACGCCCCCTGGTCCACCGTGATCGCCACCCAGCTCGGATTCGGCATCCCCGTCGGGTTCGCCATCGGCGCTATCTACAGCGTCTTCCGCTCCCGGTCCCGCCGCCTCGAGGGCGTCGTCGAGGGAGAGACCTACTCCAACCTGCGGCCTGTCGGCTGGCTGGACCGGATCCACGAGCAGAAGGTGCGCGCCCGCATCGCCGACGGCGCCTACCTGCAGGAAGGACTCGACTGATGTGGCCCTTCGCGCGTGAGGACAACGGCCCGGAGGTGGCGATCGGCACCGGACGCTACGGCGATCCGGTGCTGGTGCCTTGCGGCCAGCTCAAGAAAGCCATCGCGATCTTCGGCACCTCCCGATCGGGAAAGACCCGCCTGGCCACCTCCATCGCCGACCAGCAGTCCCGCCAGCTCGGCTGCGGACAGATCGTGCTCGACTTCAAGGGCGACGACGACCTGGTGCGCCGCAAAGCGGAGCTGGCGCGCGAGCTCGGCCGCACCTTCCTGCACTTCCAGCTCGCCCCCAAGGCCCGCACCACCTACCGGGCGCCGCACCCCTACGCCCCGCCCCGTCCCGCCCACTACGACCCGTTCACTCGAGGCAACGGCAAATCGAAGGCGTCGATGCTGCTGAACTCGGTGCCCCGCCACGGTGACGCCGCGGTCTACCTACGGCAGGCCAACGAGGCGGTGTCCCTGGCCTGGGACCTGGCCGCCCTCAAGGGCCTGGACCAGCAGAGAAAGGGCAGCCAGCCGCCGTCCGGGCTGCAGGTGCTGTCCACCGTCCTGTCGGCGGACACCATCGTCAAGCTCGGAAACTCCCTGACCGTCGATGAGGTGGTGCGCGCCAGCGGCGGCATCATCAACGAACGCGACGCCGCGCACCGGGTCGGCGCTATCCAGCAGCGCATGGCCTCCTTCTCCGACCAGCTCGGCCGGCCCAACTCCACACTGTCCGGGTCGATCTCCGACACCGCCTCCCAGATCGGCACCATCCTCAACGACTCCGCGCTGGACGGCCGGCTGACCCCCGGGGCGGCGCCGGCCATGCGGATCGACCTGGTGCGGGCGATCCTGCGCCGCGAGATCGTCGTGTTCTCCCTGCCCGCGCAGGACTACCCGGACACCGCGGCCCTGGTGGGCACCACCGTGCTGCTGGACCTACAGTCCACCGTGGCGACCCTGCGCTCGAAACTGGACCTGGTCGCCCGGTACGCCGGCGCCGGCACCGGAAGCGTCGACGGCACCCCGTGGGCGCCACTGGTGCTGCAGATGGAGGAGGTCGGCTCGGCCAACACCCCGGAAGCGGCGAACGCCATGATCGGGCTGTTCAACAAGTCGGCCGACATGGGTATCCGCCCGATCCTGTCGTCACAGTCCATCGCCGACGTCCTGGCCATCGACGACGGCCAGGGCGTGGTGTGGAAGCGACTACGGGCACAAATGGATCACCTATTCACCCTCAAGCTCTCCTCGAGCGACGATGCGAAACTGTTCGCCGCCGAATCCTCCGAGGTGCGCAAGATGTACGCCGTCGAGGAAGCCCAGATCGAACGCAACCGCTTCCGGTTCGGACAGGGCGCCGGCGAAACCTCCAAGATCCGCAAGACCAGCGAGGACGCCACCCGTATCCCGGCAGACGCCGTGGTCGGTCTACGCGTGGACCCCGAGCAGGACCTGCGGGAAGTGCTGTTCATCAACGGCGCCGACGAACACACGGCGGTGCACACCTGCGGCCCCGAGGGCCCCAACAACTGGTACGAGAAGATCCGCATGGTGCCCGTGCTGGAAAAGCCCTACCAGTGGGACCCCTACGCCGATGACGACGTCGACGCCGACGCCGCCCGCGACCAGCTCGAGAAGGTGATGTCCGCCCAGCTCGCGGAACTGCAGAACGACGGGGTGCTGGCGCAGATCCTCACCGGCAGAGACGAAGCCCTGGATGTGACCAGCAGCGCCGCGATCGACGTGCCCGACGCGCTTCGCCCCGCCCGGAAGGCCGCCCCACAGCCGGCGGGTGTGCCCGTCGGCGCCGAGCAGGACGCCGTGCCCGGGCCTGCCGACCCCTACGGCCCCGGCATGGAGCCCCCGCCCGACTACGACCAAGAACCGGACTCGGCGTTCGAGGGATGGGCAGATGAGGACTACGTCGAGGACGACGACCCGTTCGCGCAGCAGTAGAAGCGGGCGAGCAGATCACGCCACCGTCCACCGACACGTCCTGCCTCTACGATGACTGACTATCGGAGACCACACACCTGCCACCAGCCGCCTTCCCGGCGGTAGGCGGGGACACCAGGGAAGGGTTTGACCCAGGCATGAGCGCCGCACGCTGCACCGCCCGGCGGGGAGGCCGTCAGTGAGTCGTCTCGTCCTGCCGCCGGGCGCATTTCCCGCCCCCACCGGGGACGGGAAGACCGCCATGTTCCCCAAGTCCGACATCCCGCCCGACCTGGAACCCGCCCCGACCGGCGACGGCGCCGACGCAACGAACGTGCGCGAAGCGCTGCGCTGCCTGGCCGGCGTGACGGCCTGGCCCGAAAGCCACAGCGCCCCAGAGCCTGCGCCCGCCGCCCCGACCTCACCCGCCCCGCCCCGGGCGGGGCGCGCACCCGAACCAGCACTGCCGTACGAGGACGTCGACGGCGAGCGCCGATACCTGCACCTGGCAGACGTCGACGGAGGCATCGTCGCCACCACCGCCGACGGACAACCACTGGCCAGGACCGACGAACACGGCCAGCCCATCCGGGACACCGACGGCAACGACGAGCTGATCTGGGTCGACTCCGACGGCTACGAGGTACCACCCCCCGAGCTGGGCTCCGAGCACGACGACTCCGGTAAGAAGGGCGGCGCACTGTCCCGCCTGTTCACCATGGCCGGTACTCGCGGGCACTCCGACACCGACGACGCCCCCACCGTCGACTACTACGACGCCAACGGCGTCAAGATCTCCGGCTTCGACGTCGTCCCGCCCGGCGCCCCACCGGTATCCAACACCCGCGCCCGCGGCAAGCGGCTGCTCTACGCCGCCGGCGGCCTCGTGGGACTACTGACCGCCAGTGCCCTGGTGCTCGGCGTGGCCATGGGCTCGTCCCGTATCCCCGCCCAGGGGGCGATCAGCCCCAGCGAGGCCACCGCCTACCGCCTGTCGACGTTCCCCGTCGAGTCGGCGGCCAGCTTCGGCGCCCGCTACCTGACCGCCTGCTTCACCCACGGCGACAGCGCCCAGATGGAGCAGCGATCAGCGACGCTGACCTCGATGGCCGCCGGCAACGTCGCTCGAGAGTGCGGCTGGCAGTCCGGCGGGAAGACGCAGGACGCGTCCTCTGTCGTGTTCAACGGGTTCGTCGCCCCCGTCGACGGGTACGAGACCGGGCAGGCCGCGTTCTTGGGCTTCGACGTCGTCATCGACGGCGAAGCCATGGCCACCAGTGTGCCGGTGTGGGTCGGCCCCACCGAAGGCGGCGGCATGGCGATGCAGATCGTCGGTGACGTCGGACTGTCCCCGACGATCCCGGTGGCCGCCGCGCCGATGCCGCAACCGTCCCGCAACGTCGACCAGGAGCTCGGCGGCGAACTGACCGGCAGCGTCATCGAACCGTTCCTGACCGCGTGGGCGGCCAGCGACGCCCGCCAGATGAACCTGCTCACGGCCCGCGAAGCCAGCACCAACGTGCGCAACGGGCTCGACGGTGCGGTGACCCGGCCACAGGTCCGCACCGTGGTGGCCCACCCGGACAAGCCGATCAACCCAAGCCAGCCCGTCACCTACGACAACGGCGACACCGTCACCGTCAACGTCGCGCTCACCTGGACGATGTCGAACTCCGAGGCCACCCAGGAAGCCGGGTACCGGCTGTACCTGGTGCGCGAGGCCGACCGCTGGCTGGTCACCGACATCCAGAACGGGATGATCGACAACTCCGGTTCGCGCTCCAGCGGCGAGGGCGGCTACAACGACGCGCCCAGCAGCCGCGATTCCAGCTCCAGCGGCGGACTGTCGTCGAACAGCCCCACTACTTCCGCCGGAGCTCCCGGCGGATCCAGCAGCGGCGGACTCGGGTCGGTCGACGACCTGCAGTCCGGCGACGACTCCTCAACCGGGGAGTCGGGAACCAGCAGGCCGGACACCCCCTGACCGGCAGGCTTCACCACCCAGCGGCGCGGATCCACCCTGGCTCCGCCCACCACAGCAAAGGAGCACACCATGTCTCTGGTTGACACGATCCTGGCAGCCCCTGACGTGGCTCAGCACGTCAGCTACCTCGCCCAGCAGGCGCCCGCGACCGGCGGCGGTGGCGGCGGTGGCGCCGGCCAGGGCGAGGAGGGCTTCTACTCGATCCTGCGTCAGATCGGCGGGTTCGTCCGCAACGCCGGCCTGCTCATCCTCGCCATCTGTGTCGTCGCGGTCGGTGTCGTCGCCGGATTCAAGGCCGTGTCCAGCAAGGACGGCGGCGGCATCCGCGAAGCCATCTCCTCCCTGGGAGCCCTGCTGATCGCCGGGCTGATCATCGGCGGCGGAGCCACCCTCGTCGGCTTCGCGATGCAGTTCGGTGGCGAACTCGGATAGGGGCCGCCCAGCACCCGCTCCGACACCCCGGTGACCAGGAGAAATGATGACAGTTCCGTACGCCACGGACTACACGGCGATCGTTCATCACCGCTCCCGCATGGCCACCGCCAACGACATCAACATGTCGGGCCTGCCAGGCGGCGGGCTGGACATGCCCGCCGCAGGGTGGGGGATCGGGGGCATGGCGGTCGCGGCGGTGCCCGTCGTGCCGCTGTGGTCGCTGCTCGTGCCGGTCTCGGCGTGGTTCTCGGCACCGGTCCTGCTGTGCGTGTTCATCGCCGTCTACTGGGTGGCCCAGCGGGACACCGAGGGGCGGGAGACGTTCGCGCAGCGGATCCAGCTGACCGTGATGCGGATGTTCAAGCAGCCCACCCAGATCGCGGGCATGGCGGCTGACAAAGAGCCCACCCACTTCACGTGGGAGGCCATCGTAGCCCGTCCCGCAGGAATTGATGGGCCGGCGCTTCCGGTCCGCCAGTACGAGCACTACGGCTACGTCGACGAGATGCCTGCCGAACCGATCCAAGGACGGCAGTGGCCCGCCGCCGACGAGTCGGTAGCCCAGTGGCAGCGGCGGGTATGGCTCGAGTCCGGCGGTCAGCTACTGGCAGAGACATTCGAGCAAGAAGGTGCAGCATGACGTTCTTACTGATCATTCTCGGGTTCCTAGGCGTGTTCCTGGTCGGACTGGTCGTCTTCATCCAGGTCGTCGCGCCGATGCTGCGACGCCGCAAGAACGCAGCATCGGCCGCGACGGAGGGCGAGCGGCCCGAGGAGACCACCGAGGAGATGATCAATCGGCTCGTCGATCAGCGGAAGACGCGTAAGCAGGAGAAACGCCTCAACTACAGCTACGCCGAGGACGACCCCTTCTTCTTCATCTCCGGTGACGAGGTGTGGGTCGGGGTGGTGCCCGAATCAACGCAGGATTCCTTCCGTACCGCCAGCGAACAAATCGCGATCGTCGGCCATATCAATGACCTGTACCGGGGCATCCTGCGGTTCATGCAGCAGCTCGGAGACAAGGGCTTCACGGAAGTGCGCTGCCACGAGACTGTCCGGTTCCAGCCGGCCAACGTGGCCCGCTGGGAGCAGCAGTACCTCAAGCAGGCGTGGAACCCGTCCGCCCTGTTCAACGACCTACTGCACACAGGAGTGGCGCCGCACATCGCCGACTCCACCCCGGAGCGGCGCCGGATGATCATGGTGCGCATCGGCGTGATCAACGGCAAGACCACCGTGGATCCGCTGTCGGCACTGATGAACGACGGCATCGCCGACGAGCACTACGAAGCCCGCGAGCTCGCGTTCATGCGCAACCGCGCCCGCCAGTTCTACGACCGCATGGCCCAGCACGGGGCACTTCCCATGGACAGGTCCGACCTGTCGTGGCTGGTCCGCAAGACCATGTCCGGGCATTTCCAGCCAGATCCGGAGATCGGCTACTCGGCAACCCGGCCGTGGCGGGCCCAGTGGTTCGACATGTGGGCGTCGGCGACCGGGCGCGTTCTGCCGGATGCGGTGGAGATCCTGGAACCCGACCCGGAGAACGGGATCCCGCGCCGGTCCTACGTCACCACCCTGACTGTGGCGAATGTCCCCGAATCCCACATGGAGTTCGGCGAGTCCTCGGCGTGGGGCAAGGTGCTGCGTGACCTGCCGTACCCGGTCGAGGTGTCCTGGCGGTTCGCGCTGATGGATGAGAAGGCCTGGCAGAAGTTCGCCAAGAAGCGGATCGGTAACCTGCGCGACGAAGCGGCCAACCGCAACCAGGCGGCAAACAACCCGCCAGACGCCCAGACCGGCGATCTCCGGTTCGATCGCACCTGGGACGCCGCCGAAGAACTGCACGCACAGCTGCAACTCGAGCCAGCGCCGGTGATGATCGGGCAGCTGCGACTGGTGGTGGCCGCCCCCTCTCTGAGCGCACTGTCCGACGCCGTCCGCGAGGTCAAGAACGCGGTGACCACCATGACCTTGGAACGCAAGCGGGGCGTGCAGCTGGCCCTGCTGGAAGAGCAGCTTCCAGGGAAGGTCAACGTCGAACGCATCGGCAAGCAGTTCCTGTCCAAGCACGCCGGCGGCATCGACATCGGGGAACGCTGGTCCAGCATCGAGACACTGGCCCTGCCCCGCCTGGATTCCACCCCCACCGTCGGCGATCGCGCCGAGTTCAGGGGAGGCGTAACCAAGGGGTGGATGGGCCACCCGATCGGCTACAGCGTCGAAAACGGCGCGATCGTCCACTTCGACCCGTTCGTGGCGATCGCCCGCGACAACGCCGGCGGAGTCGCCATCATCGGCGCCTCCGGATCCGGCAAGTCCTCCCTATCGCTGATGCTGTTCTTCTGGCTGTCAGAGTCGGGCGTGCAGACCGTCGTCGCCGACCCCAAGAACGACTTCGAGGCCTTCTGCCACTACGTGGCGTTCGGTGACCAGGTCACCGATCCCCGCTTCGAGGACGAGGCCCAGTCCATGGACATCGAGCTCGGGGGGCCGGACTCGGCGTTCACAGTTATCAATCGCGATTTCTGGGAGCAGACCGACCTCATCGACCTGTGGCGCGGCCGAGCCGGGATGCTCGACCCGTTCCTGCTGTGCGACGACGTGCGCCGCGGCGCGAGCCTGGCCCGCGAGATCATTCAGCAGCTCATCGCCGATCCGAAGGAACGCAAGATCATTGATCGGGCACTGCAGACGATGCAGTCCGACTACGACCGTGTGACCAGCGAGGAAACCGACACAGGGGAGCCGAAACCGTTCGCGATGGGCCTGCGGCTGGTCGCCGGTTACATCGGCCAGGAGATCGAAAATCTGAACACCGATTTCCTCGGCCCCGAACAGGTCAAGAAGATGGGCGCCGCCGAGCAACTGGCCATCCGTGACCGCATCAAGGACCTGGAGGCGGTCGCCGACCGGCTCAACCGTGCCGCCGAAGAGGACTTCTCCAAGCTGCTGTTCGGAAACGGGGAGGACACCGGTCCGGCGACGGGAAATCTGCGCACGCTCGACAAGCGGCGAACCGTGATCACGCTGCGCGGTGTGGATCCGCCGAAGAAGGACAACCCGGAGGAGTGGTCACCCAAGGAGCGCAATGCCGCGGCAGCTCTCTTCACCGCCCTGTACCGGATTTCGGACGTGATGCAGTCGGTCCGGAAGGTCCACAAGCCGAATGGTCCCGCAGACGCCCCTCCGCAGCGCCGTCCGCGCGCACTGTTCGTCGACGAGGGCTACATGATCACCCGTATCCCGGCTGGCCGCGACCTGATCCAAGTGGCGTTGCGGCAGGGCCGGTCGTTCAACTTCGTCGTCGTGTTCATCTCCCAGCAGGCCTCCGACATCGCTGCCCTGCAGTCCAGCTCCGGCGAGGGGGACGAGGTCTCCACCAACCAGTTCCCCACCATCTTCGCGTTCTGGCAGGACTCTGACACCGAGGCGCTGGCCGCGCTGCGACTGCTGCGCGGCAGCATGGACGACGACGACCCGACGGTGGTCCGCGACCTGGCCAGACGGCTCACCAAGGCCGAAGGAATCCTCGGCACAGGACGCTGCGTGATGAAGGACGTCGACGGCCGAGTGGGCCCGATCCAGACCGACATGCTGTTCCGGGAGCTGTGGGCCGCGGTGGAAACCAACCCCAACTTCCGGCCGCACGTGCAGAACCAGCGGATAAGTGCGCAGGGCCGGGACTGGGAGACCGTGTCGGACACTCGCGACATGCTGCGCACCGGTGTGGTGCGCGGCGTGATCGCCGAGCACCACACTGCGACGTCCACGGTGTTCGAGATGGACGAGTGGGACCACTACCTGGAAGACGAACCGGCCTGACTCCGCATACCGTGCGGAGCTCACAGCGTGCTCGAGCCCTGGCGGCATGCCCCCGTGCGACGATGCACCCATCGGAGACCGCACACCCCACAGGAGTTCTGCTCGAGAAGGCTTCTGGGGGCGACAAGGAGACAACTCGTGCCCCGTACCGCTGTGGCCATGCTCGCCGGACCGGATCGTGCACTGTCGTGGGCGGATCGTCATGCACGGTCCCTCTACAGGGCCGTCATGGTGTCGATGGTCGCCACGGTTTTGCTGTGGCAGGCCCACGCACTCGCCGGCACGGCCGGGCTGGCGGTCTTCGGCACCGCTCTGACGGCGGTCGGCGCGACGGCGATCGGCTACCGGCGGGCGCCACAGCTGACGGGCACGCTGACCTCTACGGTCGCGGCGACCAGTCTGGTGATGATCACCGCGACCGCCATGGACCCGCTGTGGATGCTTGTCGGGGTCGACGAGATCGCCTTGATTTACACGGCACTGTTCGTCGTCATCGCGCTCTGCGCCTGGATCATGCCCTCCACGGGGGTGCACCGCGGATGGACCACCGTCGTCGGACAGGCCACGGTCGCCGCGACCCTGCCGCTGACGGTGTGGGCGACCGGCACCAGCTGGCGGGGGCTGGTGGTGGTCGCCGGCGCGGCTGCCGCGTTACTCGTCGTCGGCCTGCGGATCCGCAAGGTGCCTCGGCAAGCGCGGGCCCGCGGATGGCGTAGAGCTGTCCGCGGCGTCGTGATGGCGCTGGTGGCGGCCGTGCTGGCGATGTCAGCCGCGATAGCCAGTTCCGGTCAGGCCAGCGCAGTCTCCCTCGATCCTCGGGAGTGGATGGGCGCTGCCCGAGACGCCATGGTGTGCTCGGTGACCAGCCCAAACTTGTCTCCGGAGCCGGTCGGAACCGGGCCGGAGAGCCTAATCTCGAACATCAACTTCGGTGGTGCCGAGCAGCCGGGGCTGGGGGCCGCGGAGCAACCACCGCAGTACGCCGACGTCGCCACGAACTTCACCCGCGCCGGCCAGGAGGAGAACTACTCCCTGGGCAGCTACACCCTCTACGAGGTCGCCGGGCTGCGCGGCCTCAAGTGGGTCAACTGGCAGAAGACCCCGGACGGAGACGACGCCTGCGGGTTCGGGCCGTGGACGTCGGTGATGGTCGGGAACTTGCTGTTCAAGATCACCGTGTATGGGTTGCAGACCACCCTGGCGTTCAAGGAGTGGGCACAGGTCGAGAACCCATTGGCGATGCTCTACGACAAGGCCAACCCGATCGTCGCTGAGGTGTTCACCAAATTCGTGATGCCCATGGGTGGCGTGATGTTCACGCTCGCCGGGGTCGCCATCGGGGTGCGCGCAACTCGCACCACAGGGCTACGAGAAGGTCTCGGTGATGCCGCTGGATCGCTCCTGGTTCTCGCTCTGGCAGCGTTCGCCTACACCGGCGTGACCGCAGCCAGCTTCACCAACCCCAACGGCAACGGTTTCTACATGACCGCCGAGTTCCTGGACACCACAGCGGCCGGGCTGAACAACGCCTTCGCTGAGGCGGTGTTCTCGATGATCGACGGTAACGACACCACGATGTGCCAGCGGCCCGCCGGCGGCGGCGGTGACATCTCCCCGGTGGCGCCAGGCCAGCGCATCACCTCCTGCATCCTCGCCGAGTCCCTGGCCTACAAGCCGTGGGCCATCGGACAGTTCGGTGTCGCCGGCGCCAACCCCATACCGACGTCGACCCAACCAACTCGGTTTTCTAACCCCCTGGTGGACGCTGAACCGGCTATGGACCAAGGCAGCGGAGGGGCCAACGAGGCCGGACTGCCCTGCTACAACAACGTCCCCGACCACAACGGCATCGGCTGCGGTGACCTGCGCTCCTACCTCATCGCTCAGGAGGGAGGCCCCAGCATCTCGGCCCGTGTCAGCGCCTGCGTCAGCGGCGGGGCCGGCGCTGACACCGGTGACGAGGAAGCCGACTATGAAGTCCTCGCACGCTGCGAGCCCTACCACGCGGTGGCCGCGGACCTGTACCAGCAAGCCGAGTCCGGCGGGGGCATGCACCCCAGTAAGGCGGCTGACATCATCGGCGCCTACCAGGGGCAAGGGTCCTTTCCTCACGTAGCGCAAGCCTTCGCCTCGATGATCGGTGTCGTCGTCACCGGTGTTGGGCTGGGAAGCATGGGCGTGATCACCCTGCTGTGGCACGCCTGGCTGTGGGCGCTGTTCGTCATGGGACTATTCCAACTGCTGTGGGGCGCCTACCCCGGCAAGTCGAAAGTCGCCGTGCAGTGGGCGACCAACGTGCTGTCGACGTTCGCCCAGCGCCTGTTGTACGGCTTCGCGATGACGCTGATGATCTGGGTCATTTCCGTAGTGTTCTCAATGCAGATCAACACCGGAATCAAGATCCTGTGGACCATCCTGGTGCTCATCGCCAGCTGGATGATGATCCAGAAGATTCAGAACGCCGCCGCCGACAAGGCACCCAACATGGCTCGCTACGGCAAGGCCGCCGGCGCCGCTCCCGCCGCCGCCGCCGGCATAGTCGGATACAAGGGCCTATCTGCAGGCGTCAAGTACACCGGACGCAAGGCTGCCGTCGCCGGCGGTGCCGCCGCTCGGGGAACTGCGCGGGCGACCCGGGCCGGGACGATCGGCGGGGGCAAGGTGGCAGTGCGAGGAGCCCGGTGGGCCGGTTCCGCCGGCAGCGAGTTCGCGCAGCCGGCGCTAGATAAGAGCGTCGCCAAGACTGAGGCGGCACGTGCCCGGATCGGTGAAGGCCAGGGGACTTTGGTCGACCGGGCGCGCGTGAAGGCGTCGGATGCCAGTGGTGTCGCCCAAGAAGTGGGCGCTCGCGCCCGCTACGCCGGGCAGCGTACCGGGAATGTCGTTTCCGGAGCGGCCGGCCGTGCCCGCGACGCGATGGGCCAGTCGGCGAGCGCCCAGCTCCGAGGCGTCAAGGGAGCCCGCACCACATTGCATGAGTCACGTCAGGGACAACGCGCTGAACAGAAGGAGTACGAGATGCTGCGCCGGGAAACCCGCCAGGAAGACCGCGAGATGCTGCGCCGCGAGAGAGCAAAGCGGGCACGAGATCGGGAGAAGGCGCTCCGCTACGCAAAGGAGGACTTCGGCATGGGGGCCCCGATCAACCGTCCCGGCCGAGGCGGGCGGATCTGATGACGAGTGCCGTTCGCGACACCGACCACCTGCGTGAGGAGACGCGTCGATGAATGGCGACGATCCGGTGGCCGCGCCAGAGTCAACCATCCCGGCAGTTCCTGAGAGCGAGGATCTGGCCCGGTCTCCGCATGACGTCGAGGAGCGCACCAGCAACTCCGACGGGAGTGGCCCTGGCGACTCCCTGGCGCCGGCGTGGGACAACGACGCACTGAGGGTGGAGGTGCTGCTCGACGAGGACAACCCGCACCAGTCCGTCATGGAAGTTCTCGCAGGCGATCTTGAGGGGCGGCTCGGGGCCGTCATCATCGACTTGGGGCCCATGGAGGTGCGGGCCTTACTGCACCAACTCGAGGACGTGCTGCTGGCCCAGGAGATCGCCGAATGGGAAGCCGAGGGCAACGACGTCGAGGACTTCCCCCTGGAGCGGCAGCAGCGGAGCGTAGCGGACTACGACGATGACCTCGACGGGGACGATGAAGGCGACCTTGAGGACATGCCGCGGCGCGGAGTAGATCGCTACACCGACCCCCTTGCGGTGAAGACGTGGCTCGGCCAGAACTACCGGGTGTTCGGGGTGAGGGTCCAGTACCTTCTGGTCGGTCTCGCTGTGTTCGTCGGGCTGGTCATGGCGGTGTTCGGGGTGCTGCTGTGACTGCGGCGGAAGCGGCACATCACGACGAGCAGGCCAATGCGTTCGGCCTGTTCGGCAAACCGGTAGCGCGGTGGCTGATGTGGGGCGCACTGATCGTGCTGTGCGCCGGATGGGAATCCGGGGGCGAGCTGGCCCGGCAAGTCCTGATCACCGTCGCGTTAGTTTTCTCCGCCGCGCTCGTCTTCGACATCGTCGCGACAGCGGTCGTGACGACGGTGGTGCGGACAGCGCGCAAGCGCCGCGTCCACCGTGCTGCCGCCGCGAGCAGAAGCCATCGGGTGCGGGAGGAACCGCGGCCAGCGCGACGAAAGGCAAACCGATGACCACCCGTGTACGTGTCGTAGCCGGCGCCTTACTGACTGCTCTCGCCCTGACCGCATGCGGCTCCGGCGAGGAATCGGGAGAGGCGGGCACCGGCCCGGCGGTACAGCCCTCTACGGCACCGTCGACCATGGCTGCCCCGGCAACCCCAGGTATGGACGGAACTCCGCTGCCAGAGCCCACCCCCAGCCGCGGCGACGACGCGGACTCGGTGAAAGCCGCCGTGGAGAAGTTCACGATCCACTGGGCCTGCTACCGCACGTTCGCCCAACAACCGCAGAAGGAGTGGTTCGACAGCTGGTCGAACCTGGCCGCCGACGAGTTCGTGCAACGCCAGCGGATCGCGTTCGTCGACACCTGGTCATGGGCCTGGAACGAAGAGACCCAGGTGATCGGCTGCCAGCGCAAGGACGAGGTACGGGTAGCCGACACCGGAGACGGCACCTCGGTAGCCCGCATCACCGTTGACCGCCACCTCTACCACGCCGATGCGCGAGCCGCCGACGGCCGCGTCGAGACCAAAACCTACGACGTGGCCGTCGAGACCTCGGCCACCAAGATCCCCACCGTGACCGGCGCCGCTGAGACCCGGCCTGAGGCCCCGTTCCCTCCCCGCCCCGAATCCCTCGAGCGCTGAGCACAGGAAGAAGAGAATGACCCGCCCCGGACGCCCCTCACCCCTACCCGGCCCTCGCGGCCGCGCCGGCGGGGCCGCGTCGCAGGCGGGAAAGAGGCAGGCCAAACGCGCCACCGAAGGGGCGCTAACCGCTGCAACGGGAGGCGCTAGCAAGGCGGCACTGGCGCTACTGCCGTCCCCGATGGACTCGCCGGAAGACCGGAAGAAGAAGCAGCGTCGCCGCCGCATCCTCTACACCGTCGTCGCCCTGGTCATGGTGCTGCAGATGCTCATCGTGGCGACCATCGCGATGACCGTCGCGACCTCGATGCTCGGCGGCATCACCGGGTCGCAGTCCCCGCAGAGCGCCGGCGAGTGCGTGGACGTCACCGCTCAGTCGGGCAGCCCAGACGCTCCGAGACCCAGTCGCGGCAACGGACAGATGGGCTACCCGGTAGACCCGGACGTGCCCGAGACTTCACCGTTCGGGCCCCGCTGGGAGAGCTTCCACGATGGCCTGGACTTCGGCGGCCCCCTCGGAGCCCCGATCTACGCCGTCGCCGACGGCGTCGTGAAAGAGGCGGGACCAGCCTCCGGCTACGGGCACTGGATCATCATCGAGCATGAGATCGACGGCGAGAAGGTCGACAGCCTGTACGGGCACATGTCCGCCGCTGGCGTCCACGTCAAGGCCGGAGACAAGGTCAAAGCTGGCCAGCACATCGCCGACATAGGGAGCGAAGGGTTCTCCACTGGCCCGCACCTGCATTTCGGCGTGTACCCGGGCGGCTGGAGCCAAGGCGGGGGAGTGGACCCGAAGCCGTGGCTCGACAAGCTGCGCGCCGAATCGCCGGCTCCCGACACATCAGACGGCGACCGCCCGGCAGCCGAGCAGGTGTCGAACCGCACCGGGCCGAGTTCTGGGGGCCAGCCAGAAGGCACCGTCACCGCCGCAGACTGGGACAAGCTCGCTCAGTGCGAGGCGGGTGGAAACTGGGCCATCGACACCGGCAACGGCTACTCCGGTGGACTGCAGTTTTCGGCCCAGACCTGGACGAGTTTCGGTGGCGACGAGTACGCGCCGACCGCAGCCAAGGCCACGCGTGAACAGCAGATGGAGGTCGCGAATAGGGTTCTCGCCGAGCAGGGTTGGGGAGCGTGGCCGGCGTGCACCAACGGCACCTACCCGGAGCTCAAGCAGCTCAAGCCGGCGCCGCCGGGCACCTTCGTCCGTGATCGCGATGACGCCGAGCAGGGCGGTGACTTCGAGGACGGCCTCGGGCACATCGTCACCACCGCCAAGGACTCGGGCATCACGATGGGGGTGGCCGTGGCGAAGGCTTCGGGAGGCAGCCCTGTCACCGCCGGCGCCGCAGACACCGAGGCCTACGCGGCCTCGGCGATCAAGGTGGGCATCGCGGCTGCAGTGGAAAAGCACCTGCGCCAGGACGAGCAGGTGCAGGTCCGTCCTGAGCATGTAGTCGGCGGCGCCGGCATCGGCTTGGAAGCGGGAGAGTACTCGGTCTCGCGGCTCGAAGAGCTGATGATCACCAACTCCGACAACACCGCAACGAACGCGCTCATCGACAAGGTCGGTGGCTTCGACGCGGTCAACAGCGTCATCTCCGATGCAGGAGTGTCCAGCGGATACAGCCTCGGCAACATGATGATGGCGGCGCCGGGCGCCACCCGCTCAGAGGTGTCCGCCAGTGGGGCTGTGGCCTTCCTGTCCGCGGTGTGGAAGGCCTCCCAGGGCGGCGGCGGGTTCATCACCAAGGACGGTGCGGCCCGCATCGTCGAGCTGATGAAGCGGCAGACGGTGCGCACCAAGCTGCCCGCCCACATCCCTACAGGGAAGGTGGCGAACAAGACCGGAGAGAACACCGGCGTCTCGCACGACATCGGCTTCATCTGGCCGGAGAACGGCGACCCCGTCGCCGTTGCGGTGACCACCACGTTCAGCGGCGGCCCCAGCGCAGCAGACTCGGCGATCGCCGATGTCGGCAAGCTGATCTACCAGGAGTATGACGCCGACGCCGCCGCCGGCGCAGAGAGCGCAGGAGCCAGCGAGGGACTGCCGCCCACTCCGGCCGAGATCGGCAGCGAGGACCGACTGCAGGTGGACGCGGTGCGAGGGATGCGCACCGTGGTCGCCGAGTTCCCAGAGGTCAAGACGATCGGGGGGTGGCGAGAAGACGAGCGCAGCCCCGACCACCCGTCGGGGCGCGCCATCGACGTCATGGTCCCGATGGACGACGAGGGTAAGAAGCTCGGAGACAGGGTCGCCAACTACTTCACCGAGCACGCCGACGAGCTCAACGTCGTGTCCGTCATCTGGCAGCAGCGCTACTGGGAGGGCGGCGAATGGTCCGACATGGAGGACCAAGGCGACCCCACCGAGAACCACATGGACCATGTCCACATCTCGTTCCACGGCAACGGCGCCCCCAACGATGACACCACCTACAACGCGCCAGGCGGCGGGGAGGAGACCGACGAGTCGCGTCAGATCGAACGGGCTGACACCGACGAGGAGACGCTGTCGATGACGTTGACCCCGGAGCAGCAGGCCAACGTCAAGGCTCTCATCATCAAGGCCAAGGAGTCCGATCTCGATCCGCCGAAGCGGGCCGCGGTGCTGGCAGCGATGCTGTCCGGTCACCAGGCCAACTTCATCAACATGGACGCCGAGGAGAACGTCAACAAGATCGGCATCTTTGCCCAGGCGCCGTTCGGCGGAGAGTCCCAGCAGCAGCTGATGGACCCGATGCGTCAGGCCGGCAGGTTCATGGACCGGCTCGAAGAGATCGCCGAGGACAACGCCGGCTGGGCCACCGACCCCGGGCCGGAAGTGCTGATCGAGATGTACCCGGAACGGGCCTCCCTAGAGCAGGAACTCGAGCGGTGGGAGCCGCTGGCGACCGAGGTCATCGAGAACCTGTGGGACGACGAGAACGCCCAGGAAGGCATGCGGCTCGAGCGTCTGTCCGAGAAGGACTCCAGCTGCGCGGTCGGCGCCGGACAGCCCCTGGAAGAAGGGACGGTCCCGCCGGAGTTCGTCAAGTGGATCGAGCTCGGCGCTCAGGTCTGCGAAGAGGTCGACGCGCCGCTCCTGGCGGCCCAGCTGGAAGCCGAATCCGGTTTTAATCCCAGGGCTGTGAGCGGGGTCGGAGCGCAAGGCCCGGCCCAGTTCATGCCCTACACCTGGCCGCAGTGGGGCAGCCCTCGAGACGAAAACGGCAAACCAATAGGGCCGGTGGGTACGGGCGACCCGTTCAAGATCAGTGACGCGGTCATGGCCCAAGCGGACTTCATGTGCGCACTCAGTGACCAGATCCGCGGGTGGATCGACGACGGCAGCGTCAAGGGCGACCTGATGGAACTGACGATCGCTGCCTACAACGCCGGCCCCGGCGCAGTGCAGAACGCGGGAGGCATGCCCTCCGGCGGCGACTACACGACCCAGACCCAGCCGTACGTCGCCAAGATCATGGCCGCGCGCGGCAAGTACGCCGGGACCGGCAAAGTCCGTTCCTCGGGGGATCGGGGGAGCCGACCGTCCCGGAGTCGCGCCGTCAGCAAGGACGACATCGGAGCCCAGGCCCTCGAGGCCGCCCGCAAGTACGAAGGTGTCCCCTACGTCTGGGGAGGGAAGACCCCTGCCGGGCTCGACTGCTCGGGCCTGATCACGATCGCTTTCGCGGACATCGGGTATACCGTACCGCACGGGACGAAGGCACAGGTCGAAGTGGGAACGAAGATCGACGTCGAGGACGCTCGCCCCGGTGACATCGTGTTCTCTCGGTTCGAGGGCAATGGGCCGGAGCACGTGGCGTTCGTGGTCGAGCCAGGCAAGTCCTACTACGAGGCCCAGATGACCGGCGTGCCAGTGGGCGAGTACGAGCGGTGGGCCGCCGACTCCGTAGTGGTCCGCTACACCGCCGACGACCTCAAGCCCGTGCCGGGCAAGGACTAGAACGCCACAGCCCGCAGCCCGGGCCGGACGATGAGGGCTGAAATCAACGACAGGAGAGAACCTGATGAGAGCCGTTCCGCGTCGCCGCACCACCCTCCTGGCCTGTGCCGTGGCACTGTCGGCGGCCGCTGGCTGCAGCAGCGACCCCGAGCCGGAACCGCCGCCGGCGGCGCCGATCATCACCACCTCGGGACCTACGACTCCAACCGAGGACTGGCCCGTCCGCGCCCTCGGGGAACCCCTTCCGGAGGCAAAGGCGGCACAGGTGGACCGGGAGGACCCGGAAGCGGTCGCCGTCGAGGCCCTGCGGATCATCTACACCCGGGACACCACCCGCGAAGAGTCTTCCGGGCAGTCGTTCGCCCGCGCGGCAGACCTGATGACGGGCAAGCTGCGGGACGAACTCGTCATCGGTGCCACCAGTGCACGGCCGTCGCTGCAGTGGAGCCAGTGGGTTGCTGCGGAGGCGGCGATCGCCGCGGAGGCTGAGGTCACCCCGGAAGAGCACCCCGCCGACGAACCTGACCTGTGGCGTCGAGTGGTCGAGGTCCGCGAGTACGTCACCGCCGCCGACGGAACCAGAATGGGGGCGTTCCGTTCGGTGCACTACGCCGACGTGCGCAAGGAAGACCGCGGCTGGGCGGTCGATGCTATCCAGTTCGGCGAACGGCAGCCCGCCGACCGCTGACCGTCCAGTCCCCACCGCTTCTGCTGGTCACGGCGACACCACACCGGCACAACCGGACTTTAAGGTGATCGGCATGAACAGAACCGACATCCTCGACGCTCGCGGGGACAGCGCCCGAGGAGACGGTGCCGCCGACGCGGGCCGCTCTCTCAGCGGCATCCTGCGCGACCGTGTCCGCTACGCCAGGATGGATCAGGCCCTCAAGGCAGTCGCCTTCGGCTCGTTTGTCGCCGTCGCCGTGATGCTGGTGCTCGTCGTACTGGGACATGCACTGGCTGCAGTGTGGGTCGGCGGGATCGCACTGTCGGCGGCCGTGACCGCCCGATTCCTCGCCGCAACCCAAGGGGCCTCAGCGGTGATCGCGTCGTCGGCGACCGCAGCTGTCGCCACTATCGGTGCCGGCCTCACGGTCGGGGCCTCGTGGTGGGAGACGGTGATCGCGTTGGCGGCGATCGGCGTGACCCTGATCCCGATCAACCGGCGTCGCACGCGCCTGCCGGTGGTGCCGGTCGTCATCGCCGGACAGTGGTCGACGGTGGCGCTGATGCTGCTGGGAAAGTGGATCAGTGTCGCTGCCCCGGTAGCCGCGCTCGCGCTGTGCATTGCCCTGGTCTATGCCGTCGGCGACCGGGCCTCCGATCAGCGGGTAGCGCGAGCCAAGGCGCGGTCGGGCATCCAGGCCCGGACTATGCCTGTCGACCCCATGGCTATCGGCACCAAGGTCCCGCCGGCGATGTCGGTGCGCAACATCGAGGTTGGGATCGAGGCCGAGCAGGAGACGGCGAGCGTGCTGTCCACGTTGGGCCCGGAGTACATCGTGCTGCACTCTCGGAAGATTCCCGGTTCGGCCGCTGACTTGGACCACCTCGTCATCGGGCCGCACGGCGTGGCGCTGGTGGACTCCAAGTTCCGCGCTGGCGAGATGTCCTACCGGGAGCTCGATTTCGGGCAGGTGGACGAACGGGTCCTTCCTGATGGGCACAGCGCCAGGGGTCGCACCGACGCGTCGGGGAACGCTTTGCCTCCGCTGCAGGAGGCTGCGGTGGACGCGGCGATGGAAACTGATGATGCGGCATCGCCGGACCAGCCGGATGAGGCGCTGCCGCAGGCGGCGCTGGAGGCCCGCCAGCGGGCCTACGAGGTGTTCCGGGTGGCTGAGTTCTCCGGCAAGCCCGAGAAGGTCGGAGAGTGGTACTTGAACGGCTACCCGGCCAGTGCTGCCCTGGCGTCGTCAACGGCGTGGGAGGCTGCGCAGATCGAGAAGGCGCTCAAGATGCCCGAAGGCACCACGATCCCGGTGCTGCTGTCGATCCACGGCGCCCGGATGGACCGGGAGGCGGCCGCGATTCCGTTGTTCGATTCCGTCGGCGTCTACGAAAGGGACGCGGTGGTCACCCACTCGAGGGGGATCGCCGCAGCCATCCGGGAGCTGCCCACGGTCATCACCGAGCAGCAGAAGATCGACGATCTGGCCGTCGTGGTGGACGACCTGTTCCCCAGGTACAGCTGACCAGGATGAGACGGCCGCGGCCCCGCACCGGGATGGTGCGGGGCCGCGACGTCGCGTAGGGGAGGGGGCTGCGACCTGTTAGCCGAGGGCCCAGTGCTTCGGCCCGGCCGCGGCGAGCGCCTGCGGGCTGGTCGTCTCAGCGTTGATGACCCGCTGGTCCGGGCGCGTGTCGAAAGACAGCGGTAGCTCGGGTCGGTCTGCAGCAGCCACCGCGGTGATCACAGCGGAGAAGGCGAGCCCGATGAGTACCGGCCACAGGCTTGTGAACTCTCCGGCGCTGTACGGGTGGATCAGTGTGAGGGCGAACGATAGGCCCGCGGTGCCGGCCACACCGATCAGGGAGATGGCCGTGTTCTTCTGGGCGACGAGTCCGAGCAGCATCAGCGTGCCGATGCCGACGAGGACAGTGGCGCCACTGGAGATGAGCGAATCGAACATCTGCCGCTCCTTTCTGGTCTGCAGGTACCACACCAGTATGCGCACTGGGCATGCCGCTGTGAAAGGGTATCGGATTCCCTTTCCGGAATCCGCTTCCACCAGCACCAATCTGGTGGGGCTGCTGCAGAACTACCGGCGTCCGGTAAAGAGCGCCAAGAGCATCATCATCCCCGTCGGATCCGCGATCGCCGCCTTGCTGGGGTCGCCATCTTGGCCAGGAGCGGGGCGAAGTAAGGACTGCAGCTTCTCGCTGTCCATGGACTGCGTGCCCCGGCGAATCTCCCGCAGCAGTTGGCGGGCGCTGCCGGCCCGCTGACGCCGGGTCGCGCGGCGCCCGGCGTACCCGGGCGGGGTCTGTTGTTTGCCGGAGAACGGTTTCGCGGTGACCGGTCCGTCTGCGTCGGTGTCGCCGGCCGCTTCGGCGGCGTTGCGGCGAGCGCGTGCCTCAGCCCAGGCGGGGGAGTCAACGTCGGGAGCCGGGTTGTCTTCGCCGGCCCAGTTGACCAGCCTCGGGTCAAGGTTCGGTGAGGCGCCGCCCTGCTGGTCGATGTAGTCGTTGAAGACGTCCTCGAGGGTCTGTGGCGCTGTGGGGGTGGTGAAGTCGGCGGTCTCGTTGACGGCAGCACGAGCCTTGGTGCGCTCGTCGGCGGTCATCAGCCCCCACGCTTGCGGCCCGTTCTTCTGGATCGCCTCGAAGCGGGCTGCGGCGAGCTCTGCGCGGCGGGCGGCGTCGGCATGGCGGTCTCGCCAGGAGGCCCATACGTCGGGCTGTGAGCCGTTGACGTCCATCCGCACCTTGTAGCGAGCCATGCTGGCTCGAGCTTCGCCGAGCTCGAGCCACGCCTGGCGTGCGGCGGGGTGGCAGGACTTGAGGTCGATGGCCGGCATGAGTTTCTGCTGGCGCAGGCGTTCGGCGTGGAGTAGGCGGCCAGTGGCCAGGTCTCGGGCGAGAGTGCGTAGTTTCGGGTCTTTGGGGTCGGTGGAGGCGAGGGTTTCGATCGTGTCCTCGAGCTCCTTCTGTCGGTTGGTGGAGCTGTTGAGCTCGTTGTTCGCCAGGACCAGTGCTTCGTCGTTGCGTTGGCGGTCTTGGGCTGCCTTCTCCCAGGCGCGGGTGCCTGGATTGGCGGCAGCGAGGCGGTCTTCGATGCGCTTGCGGGTCGCCAACAGAGAGGTGATCTTGGCCCGGGTGTGCTTGGGGCAGCGAGGTCCGGGCTGGGCGCGACACATCGGAAGCGGGGTCCTCTCGACGACAGGCAGGCAGTGGTGTAGCCCATTGTCTGGCATCGTCGTGTCGCTGGCCGGAGCGTGCCGCCGGTAAATATGCGTGAGACCCGAGCTTGGCTCGGGCCTCATCACGTATCGGAGATAACCACACGGACCACTGAAGGCAACCGATGCGACGTGACGGTAGTGCCTGAACCGCCACGATTTGATCCCGGCCATAACCGGGATGTCGCAGTGCACGACGCCTTTGACTATAGAGGGTCCGCACTCGCTTTGCACGGACTGGCAGTGCGAAATGCGGTTCTCAGTCGAGTTCGGCGGCGAGTTGAGCAGCAGGAATCCAGTCGGCGCCGAAAATCTGGGCCACCCCCGAAAAGGTTGACGCATCAGAGTTAGTGCTGGTCGCGGAGGCAATGAGCCTTGACAACATCACCAGACCGGCCTGCTCTTCGATGGTGCCCATAGCCGCCAAGAGTGACCATGCGCACACTTGGTGATTTCGGTGTGCCCTCCCCATGGTCTGCTCCGCCAACAGCCCGCTGTAGCGCGCCTGGTGGAACAGCCCTCGCCGCGGAGTGTCGGTCGCGAAGGTGCCGTCAGCGAACTGCTCGCGCGCCTGCAAATTGATTGCCGTCGGGGTGTTGAACACCACGACCGGTGCCTGCCCTCGCTGGAACCGCATCCGTTCCGCTTCGGCGTTCGGGTTCGAGCCGTAGATGCGAGCCACCGGAACGCCGTGCGCCTCGAGCATGTCCGCGACCGGGTGCGCGGCCGTGGAGACCATCTCGGTAGCCACCAACACCTGATAGCCGCGCTCGAGCTCCGCGCGCACGGCGTCGACCGTATGCTCGGCGCGGATCATCGAGGCCTTCTGCCGCAGCCGCACGATCGCGGCGAGCCCGCGCGCGACGTCGTTGCCGGAACGGGCAATCTTCATCTCCCGCCGAAAGTCGCCCCACTCCAGCTCGTAGGCCCGCCACTGGTCTGGCGTGAGTTCCACGAGCTCGACGTCGAACGGGGGAGGGCCCCACGGGGCCGCACGGTTGAGCATCAGCGGGGGGTCGTGGCGCAACAGCACATCGCGGACCTTCGCGATCTCGCGTTGCTGGACCTGGAGAGACTGTTTGGCCTCCTTGGTCCAGGTCCACTTGCCGTAGGAGGTCTCCAGCGGCGTGCCCCGCGCCGCCAGCGCCTTGCCGAAATCGGCCCACTGGGCCGGCGGATCGCCGTGCACCTGGGCGAACAGCGACGACAGGTAGCCCCACTCGCCAGGATGATGGCCCGGGGTGGCGGTGACCGCCAGAACGAACGGGGCCTTCTCGGCGGGTGCGTCCAGTCTGGCCAGTCGGCGCATGTAGTCGGTGCGTTTGGAGGCGTGCCGGAACTGGTGAGCCTCGTCGGTCACCACGACGTCCGGGGCGATCTTCGGGCGGCCGTTCCGGGCGATGAGCTTGCCCAGGCTGTCCGACGGCATGATGATCCACCGCAGGTCGTCGTCGCCGAGCGCGGCGATGGTGCGCCGCCACGACGGGATCGTGATCCGTGCGGGCCGGTCCACGGTGATCAGCACAGTCTGGGCTCCCCGCATGCGGGCAATCACCTTCGCCGCGGCCACCGAGATCAGGGTCTTGCCTGTGCCGACGGAGTTCGCCAAGTAGATACCCCTCCACCCTCTCTGGGCCGCGGTGGCGATGGCGCGGACGTCCTCTCGCTGCTCTGGCCGCAGCGTCATCGGTGCCGACGTGGCCCCCGGCCCCTTGTTGCCGTTGAGTTCGTCCTCAAGCCAGCGCAGGTACGAGTAGGGCTTACTGGCGTAGGGGTGCAGCGCCTCTGGCAACTCCGTTCCGACGTAGGCGTGTGCGGTGAGCGCCTTGTAGTAGGTGACACCGGGCGGCTTCCCTCCGTCCAGTCCCCCCCAGGGGAGTTCGAGGAGCCATACGCGCTGGCCGGCTGGGATCGCTGGCAGGGCAGGTTTAGCAGAGGGGCGCCGCGTGGACTGCGACTTACCCCGCCGAGGCTTGGACTTGCTTCGGGACCGGGTAGCCATCAGCCGATGGCGGCCTGCACCCGCCGGAGCCGGGACTCGGCCTTGAGTCGCATCTCCTGGTTGTAGTGCGTGGCCAGCGCGAACGCGGAATCAACGAGCGGGCGGGACTGCTCAGTGATCGGCTGATCCGCGACCGCCCGCAGCAACACGGCCACCGCGCGGGGCCCCTCCGGGGAGGCCGCGAGAATGAGGCGGGCGTTGGACTTCTGCACGGCGGCGCAGACGATTCCGCCGGAGCGATCGGTGATGAAGGTGCGGAGAGACTGGGAGAGGGCCCACTGCCCCTGGGTACCGCGGTCGGCGCAGGCGTCGAGAGAGTCGGCGACTGCGAAGAGGAACTGCAGAACGCTGTCGTCGGTGTAGTCGGCGGGAGAGGCCACAGTGTGCTCCTGGTCGGTGCTGGCGGGTTCGCTCGCCTCACCCTAAGGGCCAGGCGTGTCGGCGATCGGGTTCGCCGGATCGGGTTCACACGAGACGGTGGCGGTGCCGTCCTCCTGGTGGTGTGCGACGACCTCGCAGAACCATGCCGCCGGCGTGGAGCTCGATGCGGCCAGCGTGGTCTGCGCCTCGTGAACGGAGTCGGCGAGTGCGGCGTCGCGCAGGGCGGAGGTCTCGTGGGCAGCTCCCCCCAGCGAGACCACCATCAGGGCGCAGGCTGCGCAGGCTGCTGGGGCGAGGACGTGGTCGCGCCACCACAGGGCTCGCCCCAACGTCGGAATGGTGCGGTGGGCGGCCGATCCGGTGATCAGCAGGGCGATGGCCACGACGACGGTGGCGACGGCGCCGAGGGCTGCCATCGCCACCCACAGGGGGGATGCGGCGGCGAGAGAGACCTGGTCGGTGGGGATCGTGGTGACGACAGGGGTGGGGTGGGTTCGCATGGTGGGCCTCGCTAGGGAAACCTGCACAAGGCAGGTGTCGGGCAAGACGGAAAAGGTGGGGTGGGTTCTCCGATTTTTTCACGGTAGCGCGCACCTACGACAGTGCATGAACCCCAGGTAGAGGCGCTATCGGGCGGTCATTCCTGGTGGGGGAGCGCCGCGTAGTAGGGGTTGGAGCGGGATGCGTTCCGGGTGGCTTGGCCCGAGGCCTCGAGGTACTTCTGAGTGCTGGCCAGGGTCGAGTGTCCGAGCAGGTCCTTGAGGACGTGCACGGGCACGCCGCTTTCGGCGAGCGCGATCGCGAAGCTGTGACGAAGCCGGTGGGTGTTGGCGCCGGGTGTCGGGGTGATGCCGGCACGGGCATAGGCGCGTTTGGTGCGGTACTGCACGGTGCCGCGGGTGATTCGTTGCCCGTCAGCGCCGACGAACAGTGGCTGCTCTGGGGCGAACTTGCGCCACGGCTTGCGCTTGGACCGGCGGCCTACCGGCACGGTCTCGGGGAAGCGGCGGGCCCTGCTGGCCAGGTAGGCCTCCAGGATCTGCGTCAGGCCCTCCTCGGCGACCAGGATCCGGTACTTGGAGCCCTTGCCGAGGATGCGGACGGTCATCGTCCCCGGCTCCTCGTGGTGGGGGGAGAAGTCGCCGATGTTGAGGGAGATCATGTCTCCGGTTCGGAACCCCAGCAGTAGCCCGGACAGGATGAGGGCGAGGTCCCGCTCCCGCCAGTCGTTGGGGCTGTCAGGGTCGGGCATGGCCAGCTGTGTCAACATCCGGTGCACATCGGGTTCCTCGAGGGACTTCGGCGGCGCTGGTGGTGGCCCGGCGTTGCGGTTGGGGACCGATTTCATCGGGTTGGACGCGATGTATTCCTGGTCAACCAGGAACTCGCACAGGCCATTCCACGTTGACCAGCAGCGTTTGAGTGAGGAAGTGGGCCGCCCCTTGAACCGTGTTCCGAACGCTTTCCAGAGAACCGTCTTGTCCAGCGCGTCGGACACGGTCAGTAGGTCGGAGGGCGTTCCGGTGTGGGAGGTGATGGCCTCGCAGATCCCTGCGTAGTCGCTGCGGTAGGCCCGCTGTGTGGCGTCGGCCTGACCGGACTTGTACGCCATGAACTGATCGAAGGCTGTATGCAAGAGCGTGCCCGAGAGGTTGCCGGACCCTGGGGTCGGGTCGGCGGCGGGCGCGCTGGTCATGCGTACAGCTCCTCGGGCGTCGGTTGAATGGAAACAGTAACGGCCGGCCTTGCCGAAGAGTAGGAGGGTGTGGCGCGCCCGCGTCCGGCGAGGCGTCACTCTACATCGGTAGAGGGTCAGGTTCCCTGTCCGTAGACTACATGGATAATAGACATTATCCATGTTGGGGGCGTGTGACCAGCGTGAAAATGTCGCGTATCTGTCGATTCTCAAACAGTCTGTCAATTTCTCACTGGCGTGTCACACGATTCGCAGGAATCTGTCACCAGTCTCGACGTCTCGGATGACTGGCAGTCGGTCCTGAACGAACTCGCCGACTCCTGATCTGAGCCACCGGGCGGACCAGAGCGGCCCGGCAGCCCACTCGGGTGCCGGGCCGTAGCTGTTGGAGCGGGTACCGCTCAGCAGGCGTCAAGGACGCGCGAGATCGCGTCCTGCTCGGCCGGGGTCACCCACAGCCCGTAGGCGCTCTTGACCTCGACCTGGGTGGCGACGTAGGTGCACCGGTACGGCTTGTTCGATGGAAGCCACGTCGCGGCGTCCCCGTCGCCCTTCTGCCGGTTCGCCGAGGCGTCCACGGCGACGAGATTGCGGGGATCGTTGGCGAACGCGAGTCGCTTCTCCGGGGACCACTGCTGGGCCCCGGTCTGCCAAGCGTGACTCAGCGCCACCCTGTGGTCGATGTCCACGTCGGAGGTGCGGTCGCGCGTGTACGCGATCGTCTTGCCCGTGTACGGGTCGTCCTGCAGGGTGCCGGCGGTGACGGTGCACCTGTCACGCATCTGGATGTTCACCAGGTCGCGGCGAAGTACGTCCTGGCGCTGGTCGCACCCGTTGCCCCCGTACTCGACCGGCACGTCGTCGTCCCACGCCCGCCCAAACTCTGACCGCGAGTAGCCGGTCTTCGGTGCCTTGCCCTTGACCTCGAGCCCCGCGAGCGCGGCCCTGGTGGCCCCCACATCGACCGTCCAGTCCCCCGCCGGGCTGGAACCCACCGGCTCCCCGGACCCGGTGGAGCCGAACAGGTCCTCCACCGCATCCGCCAGCGGATTGCCCGACGGGCTTGACGCCTCTACCGGCTCCTCTGCGGCCTGCTCGACGTGCACAACGTCGTTCTGTGCGGTGGGCGGGTTGACGGTGCCGACGTCTTCCCCCGAGATGTAGAGCAAGCCGGCGGCGACAGCGATCACCGCGGCGAATGACGACAGGCTGGACTTGCGCATCAGGTTCCTCTCCTGTGGCTGTGCAGTGTTCTCCGATGGGGTAATCGTCCCACCGTTTCCTGCCCGTGCAGTACCGGCGCGCTCCCCGAAGTGGCACCGCGCGGCCACACCCCCCGATTAGTCCCGCAGGCAGGAGTTGACCAGCTGAGCACCAGAACTCACCGGGCTCATCGCAACCGTCTTGCGCCCATCGGGCAGCCGGGTCAGGGTGCGGGCCTCGGCGGAGATCGCCAACACCTTGCCGGTGAGGTCCACGGCGAAGATGGCGGCGACGGCCTCGATCGCCCCGTCGTCCCGACGGATCGTCACCCCGACCGTGAGGACCCCGTCATCGCGCTCCTGCTGGACCGCCCTGCCCACAGATAGGCGAGGGGTCGACATCTCCTCGTCGATCGTCTCCACGACCAACGGGTCAACAGGGCCGCAGCCCGACGGCGGCGCCACTACGAACGACGGTGTCGCCGGCGGCCGTGCTGCTGGCTCCTCGTCGGATGCCGGGATCAGTCCGGCTGCGCAGTAGCCGACGGTGAGCAAAACGACCACGCTGAGGACAGCGATCGCCACAGCGGGCATGACCTGCGGGGAAAGGGTGCGTTCGCCGTCATCGTTGACGACTGTGACGCGGTCCAGCAGGCCCTTTTGGCGATCCCCCTCAGGATGCGCCACGTCGGTCCTCTGCGCGGCCCGCCCCCGATTCCTCAAGGCGCGCTAGCCGGTTGTGCGGCTGCATGGCATCACGGGTGTAGCGCCACTGGTGCAACGCCGTCTTGTAGAGCCGGCCGGTCTCGCTGCCGCCGAGCGCGGCGCGGGCGGCCGCGATCCCGGCTATCTGGGTGGCCCACCTGTCGCTGGTCTGCACGGCGGTGATGGCCCGTCGCCGTGAGGCGACGGCGATGGCTACTGCGAGGATCATGCACGACACCGCGGCGATCCCACCGGTCACTGTGTGGACGCTGCCGGCGGAAGCCGTGACACCCAAGCTGAGCGCGACAACGCCCAGCAGCAGAGAGAACGTGGGTACGGAGTCCCGTCGCGTCGGCCACCGGGAGGAGGCGACCGCGTGGGCGGCCAGCCAGGCCCCTTCCTCGGTGCCGGCCAAGGTCTTGACGATGTCGTTGCTGACCAGCAGGGTCCGCGGAGCTCGTCTCGAGGGGCGGGGCGATCCGGAGACGGTGACACCGCCCGTGGTGGTGATACGAACATCGGCAGGGCGGGCCGCGTCAGGGATGGTTCGCGCGGCCTCGCGGGCGGTGTCGAGCCACCATTCGGCCGCGATCCGGCGACTGGTTCGCAGCTCGTGCGGCTGACTGGCCGGGGAGGGCGTCAGGTCGTCGAGTGAGGCGTTCATGCGAGGTACCGCCGACTCGGGGCGTGGACAGCCAGCACAGGGCTGGCGTCGAGAGCTGCACGAAGAGACTCCTCACGAGTCGGACGCACGCCGCGTCGGTACAGGTCACGTTGCCGCTCCTGCGGCAGGGTCCCGGCCCGCCACGCGTGTTGCTGCCGTGCGAGCCAATCGCCGAGCCGGTTCCCCGACGGCGCGGTGTAGCTGCTGGGAACGATGCTGTCACCGTGTTCGTCGCGGTAGGCGTCGAGCTCACCCAGTAGCTCGCGCCATCGGCTCCCGGAGCGCCACCGCCGGCCCCGGGACCGATCTTCTTCTCCGCTCCAGGAGAAGCCGATGTCGTCGAGTTCGCGGACCCTCGAGGCGGGCAGGGTGCCAGCCATCCGTGCGGCTCGCACTCTGCGCACCCACACCCCCAGCGCGAAACCGCTGTCGGTGACCAGGCGAGGAGGGACGCCCCTGCCGGGGTGTGCGTCCCGCCAGCGCACGTACTGGCGCACGGGATCAGAGTCGGCGTCGAGGGTCGGATCGTCGAAGGTCATGGGGACATGCTCTCAGCGGGTCATGCCGCCACGACGGATCTAGAAGCCCTTCGGGGTCTGGAACAGCCGCCGCATGAAGCTGTGCAGGGCCCGGCTAGTCATGTCGGCGTCGGTGGCGGCGTTGTGGGCGTTGACGTACTCGACGCCGTTGGCCTGGCAGAAGTCCTGGTTCGTGGAGCCGACGGTGCCGTGATCGAACCGCTGCCGCAGTCTCATCGTGTCGATCACCCGAGGGGTACCGATGCCGTGCGCGCGCAACCACGTCTTCTCGAACTGGGCGTTGTGGGCGACCAGCGTGGTGTTGGGGTCGGACAGCAGTGTGGCAAGCCGCTTGTACTGGGCTGAGGTGTGGAACGGGGTCCGGTTGTCGACCATCTCCGGGGTGATGCCGTGGACGCTGGTGGCCCCGGTGCCTTGGCTGTCGCGGATCCGCTGGTCGATGCCGTGCAGTGAGTCGATACGTTCGACGACCTTGCCTTGCCCGTCTGTGACCACGACACCGGTCTGGATGATCTGCCCCTTGCTGGCGGAGCGGGAGTTGGTCTCGAAGTCGACGGTGACGTAGCGGCGGTCGGGGTTGGTGGTCGGGTCGTAGCTGCCGTACAGGTCTCGCACCGCCTGATCGGGCGACTTGCCGGCGTACACGGCGTCCTGGATCAGGCTGGCGGCCCTTTCCTGGCTAATCCCCCGATAGGCGGCCAGGTCGCGGGCGGTGGAGGCGTTCTTCTCCATCGACGACGCCGACCCGGGGTTTTTCACCCAGCCGAACGTGGACTTGTTCGGCCGCGGCCCGGCCGGGTTCTCCCGCTCGGTCTCCCATCGCTGCCACGTCGATGCCAGTTTCTCCTGGTGGTCGGCGATGGTTTTGCCGCTGGCGTCGAGCGGGTCGTCAACACCAATCCGGTAGTAGCGGGTCTCCCGGTCGTCGATACGGGCGGCGATCACCCCGTACTTGAGGCCGGCGGTGTGCAGGTACTGCGCCAGTTGGGCCCGGTACTCGGCGGGTGGCCCGTCTGCCCACGCGGCGGCGTCGGAGCCGGTCTTGCACTCGAGGAACCCGTCGATCGTCTGCCCCCCGTCGCTGGACAGGACAGAATCGACGTTGACCCCCTGGTACGGGATGTCGGGGTTGTGCCACGTCGCCTTCGCGGTCATCACCGTCACGTCGGGGTTGTCGGCGGCGAACTGGCGCACGATCACCGGCTCCCACGCATGCCCGCGGCCGAGCGGCCCGGTCGCCGAGGAGATGGACAACGCCTGCGCCTCGACATCGGCGTCGGTGATGGCGGTGAGCTTGGAGTTCTTGATGTCGGTTGTGGTGCGGTGGGGGTCCACGCCCAGGATCGCGCCCACGTCGGAGCCGCCGATCCACTGCTGGCGAGCTTCCAGCCACTCCCTCGAGCCCTCCTCAAAGTCACCGAGCTTGTGGCAACTGCCCAGGGTGTCGCCCGTCCATTCGGGAACCGGGTCGCGCTTGCCAAGCTCGAGCGCGGCCTGCGCTGTGATGTCCTTGTACTCCTCTACCGGGGCGTTGGCCTCCAGGTAGGCGCAGTGGGCGTCGTAAGCGTCGGCGCGGGCCTGCGCGAGTTGCTGCAGGGCGGCGGGGTCGTCGTCACCGGCAGTGGCCGATTGGGTGGCGGCGAACGTGGCGGCCGTGGCCTCGCGGCGCTCACGGGCAGCATCCCGGGTGGCGAGTAGCTGCGTGAACTCCTCCGAGTGGATCCGGTCGTCGATGTGCTGGCGCAGCTCCTCATCCGACAGGGCCGTCAGGTCGACGGCTCCGGGTTCGGTGTGGTGAATCTGGACAGCCTCGGCAGCGACCTTGGCCTTGTGCAACGCGATGTCCGCTGCGGTGATGTCGTCGATGGTGGCGGCGAGTCGGGCGGCCACCCGCCCCTGATCGGTGTCCAGCAGTCCGCTGTCGATCAGCGCGAGTTCAGCTTCGAGCTCGAGCTTGCGATCTGTGAGTTCTTGCACCCGTTGACTGGCGGCGACCACGGTGTCGCCGGGCTCCTTTGGGCAGGACCGCGGTCCACCGGGCTCGTTCGGGGATCGACACATAGGGCCTCGATTCCAAGGGTGCCAGCAGGGTTACTCCGATGACCCCGAGTTTAGAGGCGCCGCGTGCCGGGTCGGGACGTTCGGAGTAGCGACCGATGCTGCCCAGTCTGAGCGTGATCCGATGATGAACACTGGGCCAATCGTGGGCTTGCGCCCACGTGGAATTGCATGTCGTCACTGGTCAGGGGCATCTGCTCCCCCAGCTTTGTGGGCTGCAGCGATAGCGGCGTGGACCGAGGCCAGCAGCTTGTCGCCGAGGAACCGGGCGAGTTGGGCGCGACCCTTGTCGTCGTCGAGGCGGCAGCCGAGCACGTCCTGCAGAGTGAGGTCGCTGCCGGACCGCAGATGGGCGGGCACACGAAGCCGAGAACGCAGACGCGTGGTCCGCAGCTCTCCGTCGGCGTCGACATCTCCAGTCGGCACAGGCCGAGAGAGCGCGACGGTGAAGAAGGTCGGGGTTTCGTGCTCGACGGGAGGGACCCGGTAGGTGCCTACGACGTCAGCGGCCACGAGGAGACGGTTCAGGCGAGGATTTCCACCGAGCGGGCAGGCGAACAGGTGGCCGTCGCCCTCGCGGTGCCCCCACCGTTTGGTCCGTTCGGTGTACTCCTTTGCCGCGGTGATCTCGGCGTTGGAGTGCAACCGCAGAAGCCGCTTGACCTCGCGGGGTGAGACTTCCGGGGTGACGGAGGCGCGTTCGATGGCCCGGTAGGACAGTGCCAGACCGTCGGTGGTTGCCCGGTAGACGGCCTGGCTCTCTTCGAGTTGCGCCTCGGCGCGCTCCATCTCAACGGAGTTGGCCGCCAGGAGCGTCATAAGTTCAGCGCGACGCGCCAGCAGGGACTCGCGGTCCATCAGGCACCCCTTTCGACTGGTCGGCTGCTACGAGCCTAAAGGCCGGCCATGCCGGCGCCAGGTGACAGGTCCGGCGGCTGATCCGGGCCTGTGCGGGAAGCCTCCAACGCGGCGGCGACCCTCCCGGAGAGAGCGTCGAGGGTACTGCTGTGCCGGCGAGCGAAGTCGGGAGCGGAGGCCAATTCGGCGCCCCGGTCCCGTGCGTGTGGGGTGTCCAGGAACCGGTCCAGCTCGTCCACGGCTTGCACTAGCTCCCGATGCGCGGCGACCAGCGGCACCAACTGCTGCTCCCACACCTGCTCGGCGCGGGCGGTGAGCTTTTCGATGTCCCGCCTGGACTGTTCGTCCTCGGCGCGGCTGGCCAACCGCCGGCACTCGACGACCTCACCTTCCAGCACCTGCAGCTTGTGCAGCAGGCCCCATGTGGAGTCGAGGATGTCGTGGTAGACGGCACTGGTGTCCCCCAGCGCCCCGCTGCGGTACGACGAGGACTGCAGGATGTGCACCGCACCCATGACGATCGTGTCGGCGGCGTCTGCGCGCTCTCCGGGAAGGAAGTCGCCGCGCAGTATCCGGCGTGGGCCCAGCCCTTCGGTGCGGGTAGCGACGGCCGTTGAGACCTCCCCGGCTCGCCGTTGCAGACGTTGATGCACCAGGACCCATACGAGCGGCAAAACGATGAGACCGGCCAGGACCGCGAGCACAGGCGGCGCCCCAGCCAGGGCGGTTCCCGCCCCCACGATCGCGGCCGCCGCAACCGCCGCGGTGCCGGCGATGCCGCGCAACACATCCGGTTCCTGAGAGGCGCGGGCATGAGCTGCGGCGGCCACGGAGTCGCCGCGGAGCGGATTGGCCACCGACACCCAGGATCGACCGTTGTTGGTCAGCGTGATCCCGTCGTCCATGAGGCCTCCTCGGTGCGGGGTCGGGGTGTCAAGGGTGCAGGCTATCGCCGGGTCCGGCCAGCTGTGGTGGGGCGCGCACCGCGAGCTCTGGGAGCCCCGTTGACTACCGCGTCCTCGCGGAGCGCTTGGGCCCGGGCCTCCTGCCGCAGCATCGGGTACCGGGTGGCGATCTGCCGCAGAACTCGACCCTTGACGACGGCGCCGACAAACTCGTGGTCCTCCCGTGTCGCGTGGCGGCGCAGGAAAGTGCGAATCGAGTCGTACTCCGAGCAGCGGTGCCGGAGGTAGTTGACGCTCAATCGGGTCAGGAACTGGGGGTCGGAGTCCAGCGTCGCCGGCCGCCCGTCAGGGTTGCGGCGGTTGTAGTGGTCGATGGCTTGACGGAACAGGGATGCGGGCGACATCTCGGGAACAGTGATCTCGATCTGTTCGGCCAGGGCGATCAGGGTCTCGCGCCGGTAGCGGCGCTGCGGGCCGGTCACGAGCGGCCCCTCTCGGTGGGCACGGCGGTGCGCTTGCGCCCGAACCGGAACCGGGACGGCTTCTCCGCGGCAGGAACCCACTTCGGGGCCTGCGCTAGGACGGCCCCGAACGCGGCAGCCGCTGCAGGCTCGGGGACCAGGTCTGCGCGCCCGGCTTCGGCCCGCACCGCAGCCAGCACCGCCGTGTCCTGCCCGAATCCTCCGGTGACCTCCACGATCGGCTGTGTCGAGGTCGCGGTGCGGTCGGCGTCCCACGCCTGCTGCACCTCCTCGTGAGCGATCAGACCTGCCACCACCTGCTGCATGTGGGCGGTGGTGATCTGCCGAAGTCGGGGCCCGGCCAGCTGCCGGCGGCCCAGCGGCGCCGGGAAGTCCATGTCCACGTGGGCGGGCCAGGAGGAGCGTTCGGTACACAGTCGGTCTCGCCCGGCCGCCACCTGCGCAGCGGCCGCATCCCACCATGTGCGGTCTTGGGAGGACAGGTCGATGTGGGCTGCGGCAGCGGCGTCGGCGACCACGGCCCGGTCGACACCACGGGACCCGCCGAGCCGGTCAGTGTAGGTGAACGTCACCGACGCCTGTCCACGTCTCGAGAACGCGACGACAGCCACGGTGGCGGTGGAGGCACCAAAGTCCAGCACGGTGACGTGGGATGCCGCCGCCGGAGGCACCGTCTGTGCAGCGATCGCCTCTGGCCACGAGATCAGGGCGGTGTGTGGGGTGAGCCGAGCCAGGGCCCGCTGGTAGTCCGCTGCCAAGCCGTCCGGCCACCACGCCGGGTGAACCCCCACCAGCACGGTCGGTTCGGCGCCAAAGTGGGCGGCGGCAGAAGCCAGCGCAGGGCCGATGGCGACGCTGACCAAAGTGGCGCCGGACAGCGGGACATCGCCGATGATCTGAGGCGGTTTGTCGAGCAGCAGGTCGGGTCGGGGTACTCGGTCCACGGCTTGGCCTACCCAGGTGGAGGGGTGGGGGATGCCCTCGAGGTCCACGTAGGTGCTCGGGCAGTATCCGGCCTGGCCCTGCACGGTCAACACGGCCGGTTCGGGCGCGGTCGATGGCTGCGCGGCGGCTGCAGTGATCGTGGCCGAGCCGAGATCGACAGCCATCACCGGGTGCATCAGACAGGGGCCTTTCTTCTCGGGGTCGTCAGCGGCGGAGGTTGAGCGCTACCAGCATGCGGCATGGTCATGTCGGCCGTAGGGCTAGCCGGCGGGGCGGCGACATGAGGCGGTGCGAAGATGAGCGGCGAATCGGAGAAGCCGCAGCCGCACGAGAAGGGCCCACTGGGTGTGAAAGGCAACAAGGTGTCCACAGGGATCAGGTCGGCGTCGAGTCGGGCGCGGGAAAGCTTCGCGGGCCTGCCCAGCAGCTCGAAGACAATCATCGGTGCTGGGGCGCTGGTGGTCGTCATCGGCCTGCTGATCACGGTGACCGTGTTCATGTGGGGGCGCGATCCGAAGACCGACACCGACGCCTACCGTGGCCTGCTGGTCGATACGGGCGGGCAGGATCTGCCGGCACCGACGTTCACCGGCTGGGTCGGACAGCCCCGCGAGGATCCGCCGGGCGCGGTGGAGCCCGATGGGTCGATCACCGATGGGGCGCCGGCGGATTGTGTGCCCGGTGGGGAGCTGCACCGCGCCGCCCAGAACGTCACCCGGTCGTGGTCTTCGGCCTGGTCTGGGCAGACACTGAGCCTGGTGGCCTACAACGCGCAGATGGACATCGACATCGCTAACCCGGAGCCGCAGTCGCTGTCGGTGATCGACGCCTGGACCAAGGCGTGCCCGCGCACCACCTTCGTCAAGGACGGCATCCACCACGTGCAGAAGGTCCAGATCCTGCCCGTGGAGGCGGACTACTGGGGCATGGAGGACAACCGGGTCCATGTGGTGACGCTGACTCGCGTACGCGAGGGCCGCAACCTGGGTACCACCACCACCCTGTACGCGGTGTCGCGCTACCGGGACCTGACGATGCAGGGGGCGTTGACCATTCGCGGTTCGGTCACCGACGATGCGATTTCCACGCTGAACCTGCTGTGGGAGCGGCAGACCATGAAGGTCAAGGCGGAGTACAACACCTAGTCAGGCTGGCGGTTCAGGAACAGGTATCGCCCGGGGTGCGGGTTCGGACGTCTGGGCCAGCTCTCCGAGGAACGCCCGCTCGAACACCTGCCCCGCGGCGCCGTGGCGGACCTTGATCATCACGACCTTCAACTCGTCGGCCGTGTGTCCAGAGTCCTGCCCACCGACGGCGTACGGGCGGTGCAAGCCGATGATGACGTCCGCGTCCTGCTCGAGCGAACCAGACCCGCGGAGGTCATCGGCGCGCGGCAGCCGGTCGCCTTCGACGCTCGAGCGATTGAGCTGAGCGGCGACGACGGCGGCGACGTTGAGCTCCTTGGCCATGTCCTTCCAGCCCTTGGAGAAGTCCCCCAGCTCCTCGTGCTGAGCCTTCGCGCCGCGGCCACCGGGCGTACTCATGCGCTGGATGAAGTCCTGGAACGCGATGTCCAGATCGGCACCCTCGTCGCGGAACTTCATCCGTGCCGCAGCAAGCACCCGACGCTGATCGGCGAGCGTGGAGGCCTGGTCGTCGATCACCAGATGCCAGTTGCGGGTGATGTCGGCCTGCACCTCGGCGATCTTGTCCCAGCCGTGCGGCGGGATGTCTTCGGGCCACTTGTAGCGGTCCCGCTTGTATAGCTTGACCTCCGCGCACACGATGAGCTCGATGATCTCCTGGGCCGGCATCTCGTTGGAAAAGAACACAACCCCGGCCCCGGATTTGCAGGCCGCACGAAGGAAGTCGATCACCACGGACGTCTTACCGACACCGGGGCGGGCCGCGACGAGAGCCAGGTGCTTGCGCTCGAACCCGCCCGGCAGATACCCGATGCGCCGGCGGTTCGGGTCAGGGTCGTAGACCCCGTCAAGGTCCTTCCATCCCGTCGGCACGCCCACCAGCGGAGAATCCATGGTGCGGCGTCGCTGCAGTTCGCGCTGGTACTCGGCGACCTGATCGGCGAACTCCGGCAGCGTCACCGACACGTCCGCGCCGGTCTCCCGTAGCGCGTCGAGCTCGGCGAACACCTGATCAGGGGTGGCCCGCGAGGCCAGCATCCGCGACATGACCTCGTGCACCTGGCGGCGCTGGGTGGCCTCGAGGACCCGCTGCAGATGCACCCGCGGCACCGCCACCGTCAGCGACTCGGTGACCAGCCTGGTCACCGCGGCCGGGCCGCCGACGCCGCTGAGCAGGTTGGCCTCGTCGAGGGTCTGCACCACTGTCGGGGCGTCGATGGCATCGCCCACCCGCGCCAACGTCGTGATGGCGTGGAAGACCGCCCGGGTGTCGGGCGTGGTGAACGACTCCGCCGTCAGAACCGGCAGCGCCGAGCGCTGGAACTCGGCATCGCCGTCGAGCAGGGTGCCCAACACGACTCGCTCGGAAAGGGCGCTGTAGTCGCCGGCGTCGGGCGCTGCGCCGGCAACGCCCAGACTGTCGTCGTGGGGGTGGGGTTCGGTCATGGGAGCGGAGCCTAACGACGAAGGAATGGCGTGTGCGGCCTCTAGCGGCGCTGGCAGGCCAGAGACTCGTGCAGGCGCCGCGCAGGTTCTGGCATCGGGCCGGGTTCGGACAGCACCGATCCGGGCATGGGCTCGACGTCGGCGCCCAGGATCGACACCCTCAGCACCAGCCCCGGGGTGTCCAGCGCCCACGGGTGGGTGTGCTCCGGGGCGGCGAACGTCTTGGTCACTTGAGAGTCGATGACCCGCGCATCGTCGGAGAGCAGATGGAACCGGCTGGTCTTACGAGGAGACAGGGCGTCCTGCACCGCCCGGAGTAACTTGTCACCGTCCGGGGTGCCCGAAGGGGCGAGACGCGCGGGACGCTCCCCCACCGGCTCGACGGAGTCGCAGAACCCGGCGAACGGCATCCGCGCCGGCCACGGCACCGTCAGGCAGGCAGCGACCTGGACTGGGCCGTTGATCGGTGTCCAGTCCCCTCCGGCCTGCAGGAGGGCTCTTCGAGTGATCTCGTCGCGCCAGGCGACGAGTTCCGACCCGTTCTCGCGACGAATCTTCCCGGCGGCGACCGCCCGCATCGACCCCTGGGTGACCGGAACACCGTGCGCTACGAGCCAGAAGACACCACCTGACGCATCGTCCAGTCCCCCTCGGAAGTCTGTGGCGACCCGCCCGTCCCCAGTGCGTGTCCCGTCCCCCAGGTGCCGGACCGTGGACGCGGGCGCACTGGTGCGCCCGGAACGGCCCATCGTCTGTCGCCGCGGAGGAGCAGGCCGCAGCGGTGCCGCAACACCTGTGGAGCATTGGCTACACAAGTGGGACGAGGCCGGGATGACGCGGAACTGGCAGCCAGAGCACTGCTTGTGCGTGCCCGACTCCAGCAGCTGCCCCAGGTCAAGGGAGGTCATGCACCGACCTTATCGACGCCTCATGCCGGCCCCTCCTGGCCGCGAAATGGGTCAGGAGCAGCCGAATCGAGATAGTGCTGCAGTGTCGTGGCCGCGTGATTTGATGGGGCCATCGGAAAAGAACCCACCCCACACAGCGAAGGAAGACCGATGACGACCTTCACCCGCCAGACCCACCCGACCAGCTGGATCGGCTACACCGCCAACCCGACGAAGCCGACCGCCGTCAAGCGCGCCGTCGACGGCGAAGAGGTCACCGTCCCGGTCCGCCCCGACGTCTACGTCCGCGAGTTCACCTCCGTCCTCATCAAGGAGATCACGACGTCCGGGCGTGAGGGACGCGGCGGCACCCGCTCGGTGTCGGTGACGTTCGACGCTTCATCCTCGGAGACCGGCAGCGACAAGCGCCTCAAGCACGACTTCTCCGCCTCCACCGTGGAGGGCTCCGACGTGCACAAGGCGGCCGCCTGGTGCCACGAGCACAAGCAGCCGGTGTACGTGGCCATCGAGACCCGGCGCCGCTACAAGAACAAGTCCGGCGAGGTCATCCCCTACACCACCCCGATGCACGTTCTGCGAGGCTCCGAGCCCGACGGCACCCGCGCCAACTCCAACATCACCGGCGAGAACTGCGCCAACGTGATCGCTGTCATCGGCCCCGCCGACGACCCGGCCAAGAACATCATCAGCGCCGAGGCCGCCACCGACCCCACCGAGTGGGAGCAGTTCCGCCACAACCGTGACGGCTCCACCCCGCCCGAGGGCTGGGTACGCGTCTTCACCACCGACGGCCAGCCCGCCGGCGCCATCACTGTCGCCCCCGAGACGCCCGCCGCGACAGCCCCTGGCGCCACGGTCGACGCGCAGGCCGTCGCCGATCTCATCCTCGCCGCCATGCGCGGCGACACCCCAGAACGGCCGGTGCAGCGGCTCCGCTCCGTCGAGGGCAAGCAGTGGGAGACCGTCAACCTCGACGGCCGTCTCAACCCGGCCTCCTACGTCGTGCAGGCGATCCGCTGGACCCGCAAGGACGCGGTCGATCTGATCCAGAACGCGGCCTACGCCGACCCCGACACCGCCGCCCGGTTGGGTGACGAGAAGCTGGGCCGCGCTGCCACCGACCTGATCAAGCCCCTCATGTGGGCGGCAGACAAGGTCCAGGAGGCCGCCGTGGGCTACCAGCGGCAGGCCGAGCCGTCGTGGCGTGAGGCCGCGAAGTGGGTCGCGCAGGTCACCGCAGCCGAGCAGCCCTACAATCTGGCGTTCGTCGAGGATCGACACGCCGGCGGAGAGTGGATCAAGGCGGTCGCCGCGGCCGCCGGGGAGCTGTACTCCATGGCGCTGCAGATCGCCTCCGACATCGTCGGCGCCCCCACCGATGGCCCTTCTGACGGGGGCCCCGACGGCGGTTCCGGCGGACCCACCCCCGCCCCGGCCCCACAAAGCCAGGCGCAGCAGCCGCCCGCCCCGGCGGCGGAGCCCACCGGGCCGCAGGCGATGCTCGCCGACAGCGCGGAACTGGTGGCCCGCTGGGACGCGCTGATCGAACAGGTCGGCATGGCCGCCTACGTCGACCGCCTCAACCCGATCCTCGAGCGCACCTTCGGCACCCACCTGTCCACCCAGATCCCCGCCGACCGGTTCGCCACCGTCCTGCAGGCCTGGGAGTCCGACCCGGCCCGCTTCTGGGAAGCGGCGAAGGACGCCGCGCAGGCAACCGCCGCCTGACCGGGAACCAGCAAGGAACACCCATGCACAACGCCGACACTTTCGTGCGTCGCCCTGTCCAGGTCGAGGCGGTCCACTACCGCGAGGTCGCCCACGCCCGCGCGGTCTACGACCTGATGGGCTGGCAGCAGGACGACGACTTCGAGACGTGGCTGGCCGACTGTCACGCGGACCAGGACCACGAAACGACGCTGTACCTCGACGGAGGCGCCGCCCTCCGCCTCGGCCAGTGGGTCGTGCGCGACCCCCACACCGGGCACGCCCACCCCATCGACCACGACGACTTCACCGCCGACTATCAGCAGACCGGCCACACCCCGCCCGGCCACCCCACCGACGCCCAGGTCGTCGATGTGCTTGCCGCCCTCCCGGCCCGTCTGCACGCCAACGACTGCGGGAACACTTGCTGCTTCTGGATCGAAGATGACACCGGCGCCGACATCTTCGACGCCGACGCCGACGCCCGCCCGGCGGTGGCGGCCTTGGCGGCGGCGCCAGCCCTGGCCCGCAGTCTGGCCGCACTCCGCTCCGCCGTCGCCGCCGCCTACGCCGAACTCGACACTGGTGGCCGGCGAATCCTGGACACCCAGATCACCGGCGGACACCACGACATCGACCTGACCGTCCAGCGGGACGGCGACACCCTCACCGTCATCGCGTGCGACGGGCGCACCTGGACCATCACTGGACCACCGGAGGATCCGATCATCCGGGCCGCCGACGGCGCTGGCGTGTCCACCACCCGATACCTCGGCGCCCGCATCCTGCGCGCAGTCTCCGACTCCCCTCGCCTCGAGGGGCGTACCGATGGGTGACTAGCAGAGGATCGCCACCGTCACGAGCGCCGCCACCAGCCATGCTCGCCGTCGCGCCACCAGTCAGCAGGGCGAGGCCGGCGACACCACACCGGCAAATCGGGGTGGGATGCTGCCGTCGCAGGGCCCGACGTAGGGATGCCGCAATCGGCCGATGTCGTACCCGACTGATACACCACGAGATGAACCCCGAACAGGGAGAGGAGGAACTGATGCCCGCCACCGTCGAAGTGCTGCGCGCGTACCGGTTCTGCCTCGACCCGGCCGAGGCACAGCGGCAGGCGCTGGCACGCTACGCCGGCGCCGCCCGCTGGGGCTTCAACCAACGACTCGGGGTTCTGGTCGACGGTCACCGCCGGTACCTGCAGGAGGTCGCGTGGACGACCTACAGCGACGACGTCGACGAGGCTGGCGCCCGCGCTCTGGTCAAGGCCCGCGGTGGAGTGGACACACCCAGTCTGGCCGCGCAGTCGCGTGAGCTCACCGCCCTGATCGCCGACCACCGCGACCGCGCGGCCTCTGACCCGGAGGCCGAGGGGGCGTGGCTGCACACGATCAACCGCCACGCCATCATGGCGGGGATGCGCAACGCCGACCGCGCCTGGTCCAACTGGCAATCGTCGCACCGCGGCGAGCGGGCCGGTGCCCGGGTCGGCTACCCGAGGTTCAAGAAGAAGGGCCGCGCCCGCGACACCTTTTCGCTGTTCCACGACGTCAAGCGCCCCGGCATCCGGTTGGCCACCTACCGGCGCCTGCGACTACCCAACATCGGGGAGATCCGGCTGCACGACTCCGGCAAACGCCTCGGCCGCGCCATCGCCCGCGGCGACGCACTGATCCAGTCGGTGACCGTGTCCCGCTCCGGCCACCGCTGGTACGCCTCCGTCCTGGTCAAGCAGCAGCAGCCCGAGCCTGGCCCGACACGCCGCCAACGCGCGGCCGGCACCGTCGGCGTCGACCTCGGCGTCAAGGCCACCGCCGCCCTCTCCACCGGCGAGCTCGTCCCCAACCCGCGCGTCAAGCGGCAGGTGGCGGCGCGGATCGCCAAGACCAACCGAGCCCTGGCACGCTCCAAGAAGGGCTCCAACCGCCGTCGCCGCCTGGTGGCCCGGCTTGGGCGGCTGCACCACCTCGAAGCGCTCGAGCGGGCCCGTCACACCCACGCCCTGACCAAGCGACTCGCCACCGGCTGGGCTGACGTGGCGGTCGAGGACCTGCACGTGGCCGGCATGGTGCGCTCCGCCCGCGGCACCGTCGACGCCCCCGGCCGCGGCGTCCGCGCCAAGACGGGCCTGTCGCGGTCCATCCTCGATGTCGAGCCCGGCGAGATCCGACGCCAACTCGACTACAAGACCGGTTGGTACGGGTCCCGGCTCCACGTCGTGGACCGGTGGGCCCCGACCAGTAAGACCTGCTCCGCCTGCGGCTGGGTGAAACCCAAACTCGGCCTTGGTGAGCGGACGTTCCAGTGCGACGAGTGCGGCCTGGTCCTGGACCGGGACGTCAACGCCGCACGCAACATCGCCGCCCTCTCGGCGGCCGTCCCCACGGAGGGTGGGGACGCTAAAGCGCGTGGAGGTCCCGTGCCCGAACCGCCTGTCGGCGGCCACGGTGCGGGACCATGGAAGCGCGAAGGCCACCTTGGTGGTCACCGTTCGGGAGCAATCCCGAACCCATCCCCAAACGCCCCACCCCGGGGCAAACACGCAGCGTAGGGTGCGCTCCCCACGCGAGCGGGGATGGTCCCACGCAGCGTAGGGAGTGCGCTCCCCACGCGAGGCGCTCCCCACGCGAGCGGGGATGGTCCGAGACCGTCTACAAGCAGCACGTGTCCACGACCGCGCTCCCCACGCGAGCGGGGATGGTCCCCAGGACAGGACGTCCCCCGACACGTCCTGCCCGCGCTCCCCACGCGAGCGGGGATGGTCCGGCGTACGGGGTGCTCCATTGGCCCACACGCTCAGTGTTCTCCGCCGGAACACGAGCGGCCCGCGACTAACACCACACCGGCAAGAGCGGCTGCGATGCTCTCCTTCGAGACCGCAACCCGCAGTCTCACCGCCCGCATCTAGAGCAAGGAGAAACCCATGAGCCAGGGCGACACCCCCATCACTCTCGTCGGCAACATCGTCGCCGACCCCGAGCTGCGCTTCACCCCCTCCGGGGCGCCGGTGGCGAACTTCCGCGTCGCCTCCACCCCGCGCCGATTCAACTCCCAGACCAACCAGTGGGAGGACGGCGAGGCCCTGTTCCTGACGTGCAACATCTGGCGCCAGACGGCCGAGAACGTCGCCGAGTCCCTGCAGAAGGGTATGCGCGTCATCGTCACCGGCCGTCTTCGGCAGCGTTCCTACGAGACCCGCGAGGGCGAGCAGCGCACCGTCTACGAGATCGAGGTCGACGAGGTCGGCCCCTCCCTCAAGTTCGCCACCGCCAAGGTCACCCGCACCTCCCGTGACAACCAGGGTGGCGGCCAGCAGGGCGGCTACGGCGGAGGCCAGCAGCAGGGCGGCTACGGCGGAGGCCAGCAGCAGGGCGGCTACGGCGGCGGCCAGCAGCAGGGCGGCTACGGCGGCGGCCAGCAGTTCCAGCAGGGCCAGCAGCAGGGAGACATCGACGACCCGTGGGGGCAGGCTCCCGCCGCTGGTAACAGCGGCGGCTTCGGCGGGACCGACGAGCCCCCCTTCTAGCCCCCCTGAGCGCCGGCACGCTCACGAGCGATGACCGGAATGTCGGCCCCGCACCATCCGATGGTGCGGGGCCGTCCTACTCTCACACCAAGGAGATCCCGCATGAGTACCCTGCACCACACCGTCCGCGCAGCCGTCCACCAACTCGTGGCGGGGCTCGAACAGCATGCCGTAGCCGATCCGGCCACCTGGCAGCGCTTGTGGTGCGACCCCTCCCCTCGCCACTTGGTACCCCGTCGGCCCCGCGCAGTCCCCGACCGGCCGGACCTGGGGGTCACCGACCTTGCGGCCGGGACGGCGACGTGGCGGCCTACCGAGGACGAGCCGATCGCCGCATGGCTACAACTGGAACTCGCCGGCGGCCGCCCGCAGCTGGCGGGCCGGGCCATCGACGTCCGGGGACGTGCGGTTACGGTGCCGATCGCCCCGAGCGCCGGCATCGCAGAGTGGGCCGCGCACATCCCGAATCCGCAGGCCTGACCCGTCGTGTGCCGGTCGAAGGAGCAGGGCGGGCAGCGCTGCCACGCACACGCCGCCGCCGCCCTCGCCGCTACCGCCGCCGAGCTGGGCATAGCCCCCCTGGACATGCCGCCGGCCGGCGCGGACAGGCACGCGGTGAGCCGCTACCGGGAAGCGCTGACCGACTACACCACCACCGCCCGGGGCGCGGCGAACCTATGGGCGGTAATCGGCACCTACCCCGACAGTCACCCGACCCGCCGCGAACTCGAGCGGGTTTTCACCAAGGCGGTCAAACGCCGGCAGGCCCGCGAGGACGCCTACACGCAGTGGAAGCGCGACAACGGCAAGCCCGCCGAACCCCGCGACATGCTCACCGACGACCAGTGGTCCGTCACCAGTGGCGACCGCTGCAGCCGCTGCGGGCAGTACACCTCGAAGGCCAGCACGCACACCTGCCCCACCCGGCTGACGATGTTGCCGGTCACCGCGCCCAGCAGGTTCGCCTCGCGCGCCGACGGGAGAGGCGTCGAGCAGGTGCCGATGCTTGAGGATCTGCCCGAGATGGACTTCGCCACCGCCCAGGCCATCCTCAGCGACCTCAGTCCCACCGAAGACTTCGAGCGTTCCGTGATGCGCGACCTGGACAGCGCGATGGCTGATGACGCTTTCGCCAGCCCCGGAGAGATCGCGGACGGAGTCGCTGTCGGCGAGAAGGTGCGCCAGCTCATCTCCTCGACGGCCGACAGCAACCTCGAGGAGGCGCTGTTCATAGCGCATGACGGCGGGGTCTTCCTCGACTCCGATGGGTTCGACCGGCTCCAGTCGCACCTCAAAGCCGACACCGCCCAGCGCCTCGGGGAACGGATCCACCGCCTCGATCCGGCGATCGCCCCGGCACGCGCCGAGGCGATCGCCGACCAGGCGATGCGGGCGTGGGCGATGAACTACTCCCACGACAAGTACGGCGAGCAGACCCTGGCCCCCTACCACCAGGCCGCCGAAGCCCTGGCCGCCGGCCGTGACCCGCTGGCCGGGCATGCTCTGGACAGCCCCGAGTACGAAGCCGGCATCACCGTCTTGGCCCAGTACCAGGCCACCCAGGAGTGGTTCGCCGACCGCGGCGTCACCGAGGTGCGCCTACACCGCGGCATGGCCTACTACGACGCCGAGTACGAGCCCCGCGACATGACGAGAACGTCGATCCCGCCCACCGACCGCGACGACGGCGAGTACCGGTGGGTTCCCGGCTGGATTCCTGCCGAGGAGCTGGAGGACTATGACACCCCCACCGTCATCGACCACGTCCGGAACAAGCCCCTGTCCTCCTGGTCGGACAGCGAGGAGGTGGCCGGCATGTTCGCCGAAGACGATGAACGCAGCCTCGGCTACATTCTGGCCACCACCATGCCCGTCCAGCGGATCCTCTCGATACCGCGCACCGGAAACGGGTGTCTCATTGAGCGGGAGGTCGTCGTCCTCGACGGGCCCGGCGGCGCCACGATCAGACCGAACTACTAGACCGAGTCCGCTTCCGCCACGAACGTGCTCACCAGGTCGGCGACCTGCCCGGCCAGCGGCCCATCGGGCAGGCTGTGCTCGCCACCAGCGAGCGTGACAAGGCGGGTACCGGCCCCGAACTTGCGCAGCACCTCCGTCGCGGAGTCCGGGTCGGCGACGCTGTCATCGGCGCCGGCCAGCAGCAGCGTCGGCGCCGGGCCGCGAAGCTCGAGCTCGCGGGCATGGTCCTTGAAGGCGATGTTGGTGGCCAACGCCGAGACCGGCAGGGGCGGACCGCCGGTGTCGCCGGTGCCGACAAGTTGCCGCGGGAGCGAGGGCACACGCAGGGCCGTCAGCGCGGCCACCACGGCCCGCTGCGCCGGCGACACGCGCATGCTCGGCGAGATGAGCACCGCCGCATCCACCAGATGCTCAGCCAAGGCGTGCAGGCCGATGGTGGCGCCCATCGAGTAGCCGATCAGGCATACCCGGTCGGCGCGACCACGAAGCTCGGCCACCCCGGCTCGCATATCGTCCAGCCAGGCGGTCCACGGCGTCGTCGCCAGCGCCTCAGAGTCCTCCTCGTGTCCGGACAGGGCCAACCGCGACGCGAACACGCCGCCCTGCTCGAGACGGGGCACGAGCGGATCCCACACCGTCCGGTCCCCACCGAAGCCATGCACGAGAAGCGCAGCAGTAGTCACCCCGCCAGTGTGGCGGCTACGAGCCAGCGTTGAACACCCGCGCCGACACAGGGTGCTCGCCGGCAGCCTGGTCTGCCCGCGTACGCAGGTCATAGGCGACGAACGGAGCCAACCGTGCCGCGGCCACGGCCTGCTGGTGAACGAGGGCATCACTCGACCACCGTTCGTCGGAGCCCAAGAAGTCCTGCACGGCCTGCCACGCGGCGTCAACCGAAGGGAAACCATCCAGGACCGTGTAGGTGGCGGCCTCCCGGTCGGGCTCGACCGGATTGAACACGCGAGCGGAGTAGCTGGTCATAGCACTCACGATAAGGCGGAGGGCACCCCTTGCCGGCCACCACAAGGAGACTGCTGCAGAGCCGTGCCCATGGTGTCTAGTGGGGGCATCGGAGAGAACCCACCCCAAGGAGGCACCCGATGAGCACCCCGCTCAAGGTCACCGACCGCGTCCCGTTCGAGTCCACCCTCGGCACCGACATCAGCCACGCCAACGACGTCACCGACGCCCTGCGCATCGCGAACCTGGACTGGGGGCTGATCGACGTCCCCAACCCCACCTTCCCGATCCTGTGCGACGACGGAGTCATCAACGCCAGCCTGCCCGACCGGCGCCTGCTCGTCCGTGACGACAACGGCGTGGTCCTGTCCACCGTCGGCTCCCGCTACGTCCCGCTGTCCAACGCTGACGTCTACGCGATCGCCGACCACGCCCGCACCCTCGGCGCCCGCTTCGACTCGGCCGGGGAAACCAACCACGGCCGCACCACCTTTCTGACGATGACCATCCCCGAGGCCTCCGTACGTATCGGCGGCCATGACCCCATCGACTACAAGGTCATCCTGTCCACCTCGAACGACGGAGGCGTCGCGATGAGCTCCGTGACCGCCCGGCGCCGGGTCTGCACCAACGGATTGACGATCGGGATCGGCGTGCCCCAGACGTGGAACATCCGCCACTCGGCCTCCGCTGAGGAGCGGCTGGTCGAAGCACGCAACACCATGACCGGCGCGATTCGCTACGCGAAGGAGTTCACCGCCCGCGCCGAGCAGCTGGCAGCCACCCCGATGACCACCAACGAGTACGACGCCTTCCTCGCCGAGCTCGACCCCCGCCCCGACGAGGACCGCAAGACTGCCCTCACCCGCTGGGAGAACCGCCGCAGCAGCCTCATGGAGCTGTGGTCCACCGCAGACACCCAGGAGGAGGGCCGGCACACCCGCTGGGCGGCGCTCAACGCCGTGGCCGAATGGCTCGACTGGGAAAAGCCGGCCAGAGGCGGAGCCAACGCCGTCGCAATGCGCCAGCTCAACGACAGCGGCGCCGCCACCCGCCAGCGCGCCTACCGGCTCCTGCAGCCCGCCTGAGCAACCCGCACACCAGCGCCCCGACCGCCGATCCCTGGCGGCCGGGGCGCCGTACGTGATAGGACCGCCCCATCGGAGAAACCCCCAAAGGAGCGCGGATGAGCCAGCCCGCCCGCACCTCAGCAGCCCTGTGCCGTGCCCGCCACTGGTGGCCCGGCACCGTCCTGACCGCCCACCACGACGGAACCACCACCACGATCGTCATCACCGCAGTCGGTGACACCCACGTCCTGGCCCGCCGCCTTCACCACCGCGGCCACGACCTCGAGGACGTGGAAACCGTGTGGGACCTGCGCACCCACCCCTGGTCGACCACCACGCAGGACGCCGCCATCGCCTGACCGGCACAACCCAGCCCGGCACGTACAGGTGAGACGATGTGCCCGACCACACGGGAAGGACCAGCACACATGGCGCGCGCCCGCAGGCGACCACCGTCCAGATTCCAGCAGCAGGCCCAGCAGCAGGGGCAGCGACTCCTGAGCGACTGGGCGACCCTGACATGGGTCCAGGACGGAACCAAGCTCGGCCCCGTCCCCCTGGTCGCCGCCAACTGGCTGATCCTCGCGCTCCTGGCCGGCCTGCTCTACCTCGGCACGCCTTCTCGAAGCTGGACAGGACTGGCGCTGGCCGGGTTCCTGCTCTACACCCTCGTCCGCGCCGGAGCTGTCATGCCCCGCCGCCGCAAGGCCCTCACCGCGATCTACACCGCGATGCAGCGGCCCGCAGCCCTCCCCCGCTCCACCAGCACCACCCCGGTAAACCCGGCCTCCTACCTGTCTGTGGCCTCCTGGGGCCCCAAGGCGCGCCCCGAGAAGTTCACCCTCACCGTCGGCCCGGACTCCCCCGCCACCACCGCCCCCTATCTGCGCACACCGCTGGAGCAGGCAATCCAGAAAGCCACCCCACCGCCCCGAGATGGACAGGAGTGGGTCTTCGACTGGGCCGACGCCTCACACGTCACCGCCACGTCCGTGCCAGCCGAGGACCCCCGAGTGTGGCAGCGCGGACACGACCGGAAGATGGCCCGATCGCTCGGCGACCGCACCCTGTTCGACGGGGCCCGCAACGCCGCCGACCACGACTACGCACTCACCGTCGAGGCCCGCACCGAAAGCGAAGCCGGCGGCGCCACCTACCCCTACCCCACCAAGGTCGTCTGGGCATACGGCGGGTTCGACGCCTCCGACCCGCAGTTCCGTGAACGCGTCACCGCCGAGTTCGACCGCAAGGTCCGCGGACCCGGGGTGTGGGTCTACGACTGGACCACCGACGGCGAGCTCATCGCCGAGCTCGTCGCTGACGACGACCTACGCGCCCGCCGCAAGGTCGTCGCCCGCAAGATCACCTCTGACGTTTACTCGCTGATCCGCACCACCAAGAACAGCAGCATCGACTGCGAGGTCACCAAGTGGATGCCCGAGGGCAAGCGCTTCCCCGAGCACTACCCGGTGGCCATCACCATCGACTTCGGCACCCTCAACCTCGGCGACCGCCGCATCCGCAACAAATTCGAGGAAGACTTCGACACCGCCATGGAGGCCAGCCACCCGGGACTGACGTGGCTGTACGACTGGACGCCCGGAGGAACCACCCGACTCGTGGCGACCGCCTACCCCTCCCGGAGCGAAAAGGCCCGCCGCAAAGTGACCGAGCGAAACCTCCGCAACGTCATCGAGTCCAAGTTCGGATCCAGCAAGAACTTTGTCGACTGCGACATCCTCGAGTGGCAGCCCCAGCTAAGCCCAGAGGGGGCAGCCCTCGTGCAGGTTGCCGAGGTCAAGTTCGGGTCAATGGACGTCAACGCCCGGGACACCCGAGATGGATTCCAAGACCACTGGGACAGCCTGAGCAAGGACAACGACTGGCACTACTCATGGGACGCCCCGAAGGGGAAGGTCACCATCACCGCGGTGCCGCCCTTGCCCGAGGCGCTGGCCTTCCCCCCGCCCGGCACCCCAGAGTTCGATGAGGTGATCGCACTAGCCAAGCGCGGAGTATTCCGATTCGGCCCGCAGAAGGGCGGAGGCTGGCTCGACTGGGACCTCGGGGAAACCCCACACGGCCTGATCGGCGGTAAGACCGGCTCCGGTAAGGCCTTGGACACACAGACCCCGATCTGCACCCCGGACGGCTGGCGCACCATGGGCGAGCTCTCGGTCGGGGACCGAGTATTCGACGAGGCCGGACGCCCGACGACCGTCACCGGCGTGTACGACCAGCCGCTCACCGACACCTGCTTCGAGGTCAAGTTCTCCGACGGGTCAACAGTCGTGTGCGACGACCAGCACCTGTGGTGGACCGAGACCCGCACCACTCGGGTGGCCCGTACCCAACAACGCTTCTACGCCGACACGCGCCACCGCCGTCCGTGGCTGGCCCCGGAGACGACCGCGCGACTGCGTGCCGCTGCACAGAAGTGCCGGCCGGACGACACCGCCACGCTCCCGGAGGTCGCAGCACTGGCAGGCCTTACGCCCAACCGTTCGGGTCCGCTTCGCGCACTAGCAGCCTCGATCGGTGCGGCCGAAGAAGTTCGCACCGAGGCCCGCACATACCACTACCGCGAGCAGATCGTGTTCCAGCGCCAGAAGGTGACGCTCTACGAACCGACTGCGCTGGCCGACTTCCTGGTCACCAAGGTCCGCTCTGCACGGTCCGGGTCACTGAGCGAGCACGGCACCGCCGTGATGGCCGCCGCGGTCGGACTGCGCGACGGTAGCAACGACAGGGTGTGCTCCTCAGACCTGGCGCGCACGATCGGCGTGGACAAGCGGCAGGTGAACCAGTGGCTACAGGGCGCCGCGGCCGTCGTCCCTCACTCCCTGGACGAGCGAGTCGTGCAACTCACCGTCCCAGAAAGGACGGTGGTGCGACCGGGCCCAGCAGTCCCCTTGTACCCGAAGCAGGCCCTGCTCGACGCGGTCGCCGATCATGGGGACCGACCGATGTGGGACCAAAGGTCGGCGACGACTCTGGGGCAGGTGCGCACCGTCAACGAGATCCGCCACAGCCTGCGCGCCCCCGGCGGGCACGCGAACCATTCCGTGCCCGTCGCCGCCGCACTGCAGTTCCCGGAGGCATGCCTGCCTATCGCCCCGTACACGCTCGGCGTGTGGCTCGGAGACGGGCACTCCTGGCACGCACAGTTCACCAGCATCGACCCCGAGGTCGCTGACACGGTCCGCGAGGACGGCTACTCCGTCCACACCGTCGGACGCCCCCAGGGCGTCAACGGCAACGTGTGGACCTACACGGTGACCGGGCTGCGGACGCCACTGCGTCAGTCGGGGTTGCTCCGAACCCGAACCGCACCTGGCGGCAAGCACATTCCCCGCGCCTACCTGCAGGCCAGTCAGGCGCAGCGACGGGCCCTGCTCGCCGGGCTGCTGGACACCGACGGCACGGTGGGCGCACACGGTCGAGTGGAGTTCGACAACACCAACCGTCAGCTCGCACTGGACGTCCTCGAGTTGGCGCGGGGACTCGGGTACCGGGCCACGATCACCGAAAAGGCCGCCCGCCTGGACGGTCGAGAGTGTGGCCGCACCTACCGGGTTGCGTTCACCACCCGCGACGTGGTGTTCCGCCTGCCCCGAAAATGCGAGATACACCTCGCCCGAACAGGCAGCGCCAACCCGGAGAAGCACCAACACCGGTACATCGTCGACATCCGAAAGGTCCAACCGCGACCGATGCGCTGCATCAGCGTGGACTCCCCGACCCGGCAATTCTTGTGCGGCGACGCCCTGATCCCGACGCACAACTCGGTGGCCCTGTCGATCGTGCTGTTCTACGCGATGTACCTGCCCGATGACATCGAAATCATCGTCTGTGACCCCAAACGCACCGACTTCACCTGGACTCCGGAGTTCCCGTCAGTGGTCCGGTTCGCCGCCACCGACACAGAAATCTGCCAAGCCGTCGCGATGACGCGAGAGCGCATGGACACCGCACAAACGCTGCTCAATCGGACCCAGGTGCGGAAACTGTCGTGGCTGCGCGACAAGTACGCGGCTGAGCCCGATCTCGAGAGTATCTACGGCCCCGTCCCCAAGCGGACCATCCTGTTCTTCGACGAGATCGCCGACTTCCTCGCGAAGGGCGCGGACAGCGACATGGAGGAGTTGAAAGACGAGGCCAGGGCAAGCCTGGAGAAGATCGCGCGCCTGGGCCGGGCACTGGAGACCAACATCGTGTGTGCCGCGCAGAAACCCGACGCGAAGATCATCTCCACCCAGCTGCGTTCCCAGCTCGGCTTCCGACTCGGCGTCGGACCACTGGATCAGTACGAGTCGGAGCAGATCCTCAACTCCCAGCACGGCACCCGCTTCCCCGAAGCGGGCACCCCGAAGGGGCGGGCATGGGGCTATGACCCGAAGAACGGCTACCGGCAGGTTCAAGTGATGTTCCTGCCGGATGACTCGATGCCTGCACCCTGGGACCCGTCGATGACGTTGCAGGGGGCTAAGGAGCTGTCACGCAACAGGCTCACCGAGATCGGCTACCAGCAGATCACCGTGCCCAACGCGGATGGCGGAGAGGAGCCCCGGTGGGTGATTCTCGACGAGCAGAGCCCGGGTGAAGATGGGGACGCAGCAGCTACCGCGGGCAGTTCCGCGGACGCGGAAAACCACGAGGAGATCGACGAGGCTGGCGCCGAGCCCGCAGACACCGCAGACCCCGCCCCGATGCCCGCACACGAGCCAGAACCCCAGCACGACGACGAGCCCACCACCGCCCCCGTCGACGAGCGCCAGGCGCCCACTACCGCAGACAATCAACCGGACTCCCCCGCCCCCGAACCAATGTCGGCCCCTCGAACCCCCCGCCGGGCCAGCCGCGCCCCCGGGCCAGCGGCTGACAACGGCGCCGCCGACGTCGAGGAGGACGTCGTCGAACCCTCCCTGTGGTCCTGAGAACGCCGCCCGGCATGACCGTGCGGAATGATGCGGGCATCGGAGAACACGCGGCACAGACGCACTCAGTGGGCGGTGTGCGCCAACGAGACGGAGGCGAGCAGTGAGGTTCGTATCGACAGTGATCATGGCGCTGGTCGTCGCCGGAGCCGGCTGGGGATTTCTGACCTGGGCGGCCGACGGCAAGAAGCCGTTCACGGAGGGCTGGTGGCCTGCGCTGTACTCCAACGTCGAGGACGCGGTGAATTTCGGTGGAGACACCATCAAAGACAAGCTGCCGAACCCGGAGAACCTGCCCAAGCCGGACCTCGGGGAGGACATCCCGAAGCTCGACGACACCAGCGGCGAGTTCCAGCAGATCCCCGGAGCCCCGGGAAACCAGAGCATCGACCCGGGCCCGGGAATCCAGCCTCCGGCGCTGCCGGCGCCCTGAGAGGAGAACCCGGACGTGAAGTGGATAGCCGGCATCATCGGCGCCCTCGTGCTGTGGGGCTTCCTCCAGGGCGCCTCAGAGGTGGACCTGGGGCAAGGCAAGGACACAGCGGTAGAAGCCGCCGGAAAGATCGTCAGCGGAGTCGCCGACACAACGGTGAAGCTCCTGCCGCGGCTGATCGACGGGGCAGCCGAGCTCGTTGACAAGATCCCCGACAACGGCGATTACGAACCGCCGACCATCGGCGAGTGAAGGAGCCGAGACCATGGTGATGGGACCAACCCACGCGATGAGTGGGGCCGCCACAGGACTTGCGCTCGGCGCGTTCCTCCCGGCCAGCCTGGGAGGAGCCTCCTCGATCCCGGAAGTCTTCGTCTTCGCCGGCGTCACCGCCGGCGCCGCACTCCTGCCGGACCTGGACACCCCCCAGGGCACGTTGGCCCGCAGTTTCGGGCTTGTCTCCACCGGCGTCGCGCACGTCGTCGAAAACACCTCGCAGGCCATCTACAACCTCACCAAGACCCGCAAGGACGACCCGATCACCAACGGCCACCGCACGGCCACACACACAGTGTGGTTCGCGATCCTGGCAGGCCTGGCCGCCGCCGGCATCGTCGGAGCGTTCGGCAAACCGGGCGCCATCGGGGTGCTGTTCTTCATGCTCGGGCTGGCGATCCGCGGTCTCGCCCCGGACTGGACCAAGAAGCAGGACTGGCTGTACGTGACCGGCCTATCGCTCGCCCTGGCCGTGGCGGTGTGGGTGGCCCTGCCGGCGGCGGCGGGAAGCGTCGCCCTGGGCGCCGCGGTCACCGTCGGCGTCATCACCCACCTGCTGGGGGACATGATCACCAAGCGCGGAGTGCCGCTACTCGGAGGACTGGTCTCGATAAACGGCAAGCGCTGGTGGGACATCGCCCCGCCGAGCCCGCTGCGCATCCGGGCCAACGGGCTGTCCGACCGCATCCTGCTCGCCGCGTTCACCGGCGCGGCAGTGATGCTCACCTACTACGTGCTCGCCGACCCGGCGGCGCTGGGCGCCGACTTCACCGCGGCCGCAGTCTTGAGCTAGGGCGTGCCCCTTGGCCTGTGACTCGTCGATGAAGACCGCACGCATGCGATCCATGAAAACACAGCAGCCCCGCATCGAGGGCGGGGCGCTGGCGAGTGCAGGAGGCCTTCTGGCATCCCGCCTCACCATCATCCGGCAGGCGGTACACCAGTGTCAACCTCTCCGCGCCGACACCTTTCCACTGGTGCCCGATTAGACGAAGTCGAGCCGATCGTCGGTCGCGGCGATCACCGCGTCGATTGCCTCCTTCGCCTTCTGGGCCCGGTCCACGAAGCTGCGGGTCTGCTCCAGCAGCTCCTTGAACTCATCCAGTTCATCGTCGTCGACGATGTCGAGGAACTGCGGCAGTTGCTTCTCCACCGCGGTCACTTCCGGGAGGTGACCGGCGATCTCCTTGATGTCCTGCAGATGCCGGGTGTAGTTGGCGTTCGCCCGCATCTGCGACAGCGCATCCGAGGCGTTGATGATCGGCGCCGCATCCTCGTCGTCGAACCCGCCGTCGACGTCGAAGGCGTCGATAGCCGGCGTCAGCGGGGTAGGCGGCGCGTCGGGCTCGTCGTCGTCACCGGCATCGAAGGTGTCGCTCCCAGTGGCTTCTCCGCCTCGGCCGTCCCGGAGAGAGCCGGAACCGCCGTCACTGGCCGAGTGGTCGTCGGGGCGGCCGTCGACTTCGTCGAACTCGTCGTTGTTAGAGACGTCCACAGTTGAGCTCGAGCCACCAGCGGCATCGGACAGTGCGGAGTCGATGACATCCTGGACGGTGTCGGGGCTGGCGTCCTTGTCGTGGATCGCGGCGGCGACGCGGTCGCTGATGGTGTCCACCAGCTGCAGGTCGCCACTCATGCCGCCGCCGAGCTCGCGCAGAGTGCGTTCAGGGATCGTCAGGTCGCCGGGGTCTACACCGGTGCGGTCGGAGATCGCCCACAGCATCCACGACACCCTGGCCATGCGGTGGACGTGCGAACGGCTGTACGGCTTCCCCGTCACCGGGTTCACCGTCGTGCCGCCGAGGCGCCGCAACATCAGGTCGCGGGGGTTGGCGTAGCCGAGCGGAACCCACGCCTGCCGTCGGATGATCTCGACCACCGTGTCGTAGAACGTCTCCGCAGCGTTGATGGCCCGCTCCACCAACTGCTCGGCTTCGGCTTCACTGCAGGGGCCCTCGCCCGGAGCGGCGACCTCACCGGCGGGGCGGGGGCTGACCTCCTCGCCCGGGCCGAGGACGGCGTTCATGGCGTCGTCGACGTCGCTGCTTGCGGTCATGGAGCCTCCCTGCGGAGCAGTCGTGTGCGGTAGGTCGATGCTAAGTGCCGGTCATGCCGCCGCCCCGCCGCCGAAGATTCCGGCGGCGGGGCGGTAGGGGTGGCGACGGTCAGGCGGGGGCGAACTGGCCGGCGTTGCCGGCGCGGCCACGGTGCAGCGCAGCGGCGAACGAGCCGTCCTGAGGGGCGTACATGCGGGTCGGGGCGATGCGCGCAGGGTCGCCGGCGATCGCGTCCAGCGCTGCGTAGCGGGCCGAGGGATCGGAGGAGATCCGGATCCCGTGGGGGATAACCCGCTGTCCGGCGGGAAGCCCCATCGTGGACCGCAAGTGCGACTCCATGGCCCGAGCTCGTGCGGTGTTGCCGCCATCCTTGAGGATCGACGGCGGCAGGTTCAGCACGATACTGCCGTCCGGCTCCGCCCGCACCGAGTACTGCACCCGCTCCTTCTTCATCACTGTGCGGAACCCGCCGCCAGGTACAGGTTCGACGGTGGGGATGAGCTGCGTCTTGGACTGCGACAGCCGCCGGATGCGGTTGACGACCTGCCCGGTGTTTGCGAGATCGACGGCCTTGGAAGCCTTGGGGTTCTGGGCTGGGTCGCGCTTCCACTCGGTCGGCGGGTCGATAGGTTCGCCGGTGGCGACGTCGGTGGCCCGGCTGGGCCACAGGGTCTCCGGCAGGCGAGCGATGCCATGGGTGTCGGCAGCGTCGAGCACGTCGCGCATGGCGCCCACGCGCATCGCCGACATCGTGGAGTAGCTGAGCCGTTCGGGCGGCAGGGATGCGGCGTCGTTGGCCAGACCCTCCTGCTGCAGGCGCAGGGGCTCACCGGCCCGTGTCGCCCGGTAGGCAGGCTGAGCCTCGTACTTGGCTGCGAGGCGGCGGCCAACGGCCACGACATGCGGGCAGCGCCGGTTCTTCTGGTAGGCGGGGCACTGGCACTGCAGGCCTGCGTTCCCGGACTGCCCGTCGATGCCGATAAGTCGGCCACCGGTCTCGGGGTCCTTCCACACGGCGACATGCCCGGAGACATGCCAGTCGTCGTTAGACCCGTTGAACGTGACGGCGGTGTCCCACACGCGGCTCCCGTCCTCGGTCACGGTCATGGCTTCCTGCTTGTCGCCCGACCGCAGTGCGCCGGCGACCTTCTGCTTCGTCTGCGGATCGACGACGTAATGGCTGTTGTCGGTGGTGCCCTTGAGCGACTGGAAGATCGTGGGCGGCTTCATCGGGACGGGTTCTCCGTTCTCCCGCGCTTGCCGGGCCATCGCCTGGTAGGTCAGCACGTTGCGGGTGCGGACCTGGTCAACCTCTTCGGACGGTCCGCCGATGACCGGGCACCGATGGCTGGAGTTGAGCGAAGCCCACCGGCCACAGGTGGGGCACCTGGTTTCCTGGAGCGCTTCGGCCAGGTCCGCGGCGTTCTCGAACTCGTGTCCCTCGACTGTCTTGTTCTTGGAGAGGAATCCCGCGTGAAGAGCCTTGCCGATTGAGGGATGCTCCATCAGCTCGTCGACCTCTTCGGGCCGTGCCCGGAAGTAGCGGGGCGGGTAGGTCTTGCCGGACTTGGCCGGGTGCATCGTCACCCGCAGCAGCCCGTTGTTCGGGTTGTAAGACACCGATTCGACCCAGTTGGACACCTTGGGTTCGCGGGCCTTGAGCTCAGCCAGCGCTGCTTGCCCCTCCTTCTCACACTTGCGGCGCATCTTCTGCACCGCGGCGGCCCCCATCAGCGGCTCCCCCAGGTTCTTCTCGTCCCGTTCGAGGGCGGCGCGGAACTTGGCCACGGTCATCCCCGGGGCCTTGGCGTCGAACACCGCCTGGATCTCCTCCTCGCTGCGGGAGGCCAGCATCTCGCGGCGATCAAGGATGCTCTGGTGCTTATCGAGGATCTGGGACCGCTCGGAAACAGCGTCGAGAGTGTCCGTCAGGTCGGTGTTGGGGCAGGCCTTCTTCTCGTGGCCGAACTGGCCACATGCGGCGCAGCGGATAGCTCCGTCCCCGGGGGGCAAGGTGTAGGTGCCTAGTCGGTGGCTGTCGTCGATGGCCGGCCGCGGCGGGTTGGCCTTGCGGTGCGCAGCGAGCATGGTCTGCGTCTTCTCCTCCATGGCGGCCATCGCGTAGCGGGCCCGGCCAGCCTGCCCGAGGTCTGCTTGATCCTGGGCGCTGACCCCGGAGATCTGCAGGGAGTCGCGGTAGTCGTCGGTGAGGCTGATGTTGGAGAAATTGCCCTTCTCGTTGATCTTTGACAGCCACTCCGCCTCTGCCTCGGCGTACGGCACACCGCGCCGGCGAGCCTGGTTCTCGATGAAGTTGCGCCTGGCCGGGACGAGCCGTTCCATCACTGAGACGATCTTCATCGACGCCACCATGTCGGCGCCGGTGTTCTGCTGCACGCTCTTGAGCGCGCTGCCGTTCTCGTGCTTGCCGGAACGGAGGCGCGCGATCTCCTGGTCGATGCGGGTGATGACGCCGGGGTTGGTCTTGGATTCGCCGTAGCGGCGAGCGTCGCTCATCACGCCTTCGGGTAGCTCCTCGACCCGGGCGCGTAGCTCCGTCCACGCCTTGATCTGCTCGTCCTTCGGCCAGCTGTCGAAGTTGGAGAACTTCTCGTCGGCTGCTTCGACTTCGTGGCGAAGCTGGTGCTGCATCGACTGCAGGTTCGCGTCGTGGTCGACGGGGTGCCCCATCATCCGCTGGAACGACTTGGCCAGTCCGATCATCGCGGACCGCCCCTTGTTTTCTCGACACACCATGGGTCTTGACCCTCCTTGGGGTGGTTTCTCCGATGGCAGTGACGATGCCGGACTACAGACCCCCTGTCAACGATTTCTGTCCAGGTTTCTGTCCACCTGATCATGCAGGCCACGGCGCTGACGGCCCCGCTGGTGCAGGGGGCCTCGCCGGGGCAACAGGGGGCGTCGGCACCACCAGCACCAGTGGTGCCATTGGTGCGACCTCTACAACTGGCAGGTGCAGAAAGCGGGGCGGGCGCCGCCGACGCAGCACCCGCCCCCACTGGGCCACCGATCCGGCGGCGAGACAGCGCAGGAACTACCCCTGACCCACCTGCCGCGCACGCTCGAGGTCCCGGCGGCGCTTCTCCTTCAACCACGGGCGCATCAGCTCCACCGAGTGGTCCACCGGCCGCTCGGTCACCTCCACCAGACCGGCAGCAGCCAGGGACTCTAGGTAGTCGGCAGGGTTCGACGGATCAAGCCAGATCAGGTTCGGCTCCCCCGGCACCCAGAACTCGCTGCCGTCAGCACCGCGCCCCGTCACCACCGACAGCGGCGCCACCGCGCCGGTGAACGGCAGATAGTCGGTGCGCACGCACACCAACGGAACGTCCGCCCGCCACTCGCCGCGGGCGACCAGCTCGTCGGACTCGCGGCCGTCCTCGTCGAAAAACGGCACCATCTCCGGGATACCGAACGGGCGGCGGCCGGCCGCACCATCGGTCGCGCAGGCGGTCAGCTCGTCCCGCTCGTCCCCGTCCAGTTCAGCCCAGCGCCCATCGTCGACCGCCGAGGCGTTGATCTGCCGCTGCAGCAGCAGCCGCATCCCCGTCGCGTGATCGGCCAGCAGCGCAGCCACCCGCACCTGGGCCGTTTCCAGCCGGGCGCGCTGCGCCTGGTACTCGTCGTAGGCCGCCTGCTGCTCCGGGTCGAGCTCGGCGACCGTGGCGAGATCGTCCTCGAGGTCGTCGTCGTCGCCGACGAGCATCAACTCGTCAGCAGACAGAGACCCCTCGGGTGCCGGGTCGAGCCCGAGCCCGTCGATGGCGGCGTGCAGTTCGGCGATCGCCGCCGGGGCCTCTCCACCCACGAGGACCGCGACAGCGTCATCTGCCGAGTCCGCGTAAATGCGGGTGCGGTTATCGCTCAGCGCCGCGGCGTTGACATCTACGAGGTAGGGCCGCCACTGGCCGATCATGGGAAGCACACGACCGTGTGCGGCGCCGATGTCGGACTCGTGCGCATCCTGGGTGACCAGCGGCGGCGCCGCCTGGTCAGGGTCCAGGAAGGGCAGCTCCGCCATCGTGGTGGCGGAGATCGGTGTGACTGCGTCGGTCTGCTCGGGCGAGGTCATCGTGGGTCCTTTCTCGGCTGCTGTGGGGTCACAGTATCGGCGGGGTGTCGGAGGTGTGGTGTATGAGGCGGCGGGCTAGTCACTGGCTGGCCCGCACGGTGTTGAGGAGGACACCCCGGACGGTGTCGGCGAAGAGCCCCGGGGTCACGCCCTGCGCCACGATCGCCTGGTCAGGGACGAGGGCGTCGTTGACACTGCGGGTCAGGCACCACAGCACGGTGGCGCCGCTGGCGACGACGTCGGTGAGCGTGGCCTGGAGCCTGCGGGCTTCCTGTGGGTCGGGGAGACGACCGTCGGTAAGAACGACGAGGAGGCGGGCGCCCCGCCGGCGGATGAGGTCGGCTTCCTCGCATGCGGCCGCCACCGCGTCGGCGTATCCCGTGGACCCGGAGCCGCTGTCGCGCACGTGCGGGACGAGGTGAGGCGCGGAGCCCGCCCGGATCAACTCGAACGCCTCGCCGCCGAACCCCCACACGGCGGCGACGCCACCGAGGTCATGCGCTCCACAAGCGACCGCCCACATCAAAGGGCAGGCCCTGCGCATCCAGGGCGCCATCGAGGCGGAGGTGTCGAGGACGGCTGCCACAACAATGTCCGGTTCATCCTCGACCTCTGGGATGTGCCGGGTCCAGGGCGTCGCGGTGACGGGCGTGCCGCGGTGCTGTTGGGCGGCCATCCGGACGAGCTCGCGAGGGTCGGCCCGCCCGATCGGGGTGCGAGACGGGCGGGCCACCGTGGCGATCTGCCGGGCCTTGGCGACGGCCAACGCCGAGCGTAGGTCCGTGCGCAACGCCAGGTCGTCGTCTGTCGGCGCCAGGTGGCGCAGTGATCGGTGGGCGGGCAGGCCGGTGCCCGCCCCTGCCGCCCCGTGGTCGGGGTCCAGGACGACTGAGCGGCGCTCCGTCTCGTCGCCCAGCTCCTGCCGGAGTTCGGCGACACGGTCCAATGCGTCGGTCTCGATCATCTCCAGGTCGGTGGTGGCGTGTCGGGCCGCCAGCGCCAGCAGGGTCGGCGCACCGGCCCGGTCGCGGTACCCGGGCAGGTGGGTGTCGGTCAGCTCGATCCACCTACGGGCAACCGCCATCAGTGAGGACCGTTGGTCTGGCGAAGCCAGCAGGTGCCGCCAGGCGGACAGGAAATCGCGCATTGCCGACACCCCGAGGTAGTCCACCAGCGGAGCCTTGATCCGTGCCGTCGCCGCGGCGGGCAGGATCAACGCGTCCGTCCGCGGGCAGATGTCGGTGAGCAGATGGAAGGCGACGGCATCGTCGGATCCGGCGACAGGGGCGCGGGCCACCCACGTCGCCGCAGCCGGAAGGAGGTACCGCAGCGCGGGCTGGCGTCGGTTCAGCTGAGCCTCGGCACGGATCTGATCCAGCCGCATCATCGTCTCCGCCAGACGACGGTCGCGCGGGGGCGGCGCTGTGCGCCAGGTCGAGACAACCAGGGGTGCGCACACGGCGGCCACGCGGGCGGCGGCGGCAGGATCCTGCAGCTGGTAGGTCAGCGAGTCCACGCGGGCGCCCTGCACTGCCCGGGACAACCCGGCAGGCTCGGCGTCGATGACAGCGGTGTCACCGTCGAGGTAGGCGGCGGTCGAGCTCTCTGATCGCCCCGGCGGAATGATGCGCACGGCGGCCACCGGACGACCCCAGTCGTGCAGCATCCGCTGCACCGACTCTTCGGTGGTGCGCCACAGAGCCACGCTCACCGCCCCTCTTTCCGCCCGGTCGAGCGGTACGGGACTTGTGTACCAGCCGGTCATGCCGCCGGCAGCTCGCCGACCGGCGCCGGCGGCAGGGGGTGTCGATACGATGCGCACACACGGATGAGGCGAGCGGGGCGAGGTGCGACCGGGCGATGTTGCTGTTTGGGTTCGGGTTCATCCCTGAGGAGGACGAGTTCGACGACGAGGAGCTGGACTCGACGTACATCAACATGGTCACCGCCACAGGGCTGCGCGTCTGGGGGAAGGCGTCCTCCCCCACCTCACGGCAGGAGGTGGGCTCCTCCGATTCGCAGTCGCGGCTGGACGCGCTGGCCTCCATCGCCCGGGAGATCGAGGAGCAGTGTGCTCCCGGAGAAGTCCCACCCCACGTGACCCTGGGAGTGGTCAACGTGGACGACGAACTGGCGGCCGGCCCGAAACCTGCGCAAGGGCTAGCTCGAGCGTTCGCCGACGCTGTGCACGCCGAGAAGACGATGCGCGCCGACCCGGCGACCTTCCTGGACATGCTCGTGCAGCTCACCCCTGACCTGGCCCGCGCGGTCCGCGACGCCTACATCCCGCGCACCCTGGCGGGGCGCAGCGACGTGGAGATCATCCGAACTGTCGCCGAGACCGGACAGCCGATCGCGCTCGGAGGGCCACCGGGAGCCGGCAAGACCACACTGTGCCGGGAAGCGCTCGGCGACAAGCTGATCATCGTGCCGTGCTCCTCGGCCACCACCTGGCCTGACCTGGTCGGGCTGCACCAGCCGGTATCCGGCCCGGAGGGGCCGTTCAAGTGGGTCGATGGCCCGCTGTGGCAGGCCATGGAGCAGGGGCGGCCGCTGTTGCTGGACGATGCCGGCGCGCTGCACCAGGGGGTGCAGACGGCGCTGCACCCGGCGTTGGATGCTCGCCGTTCCATCGACGTGATCGACCGCCCGGGCACGCAGCATCTGCGCGCAGCCGACGGGTTCAGCCTGCTGTTGACCTTCAACCCGGGCAACGGGCCCGGGCTGTCGGAGCCGGTGCGCAACCGCATGGCGTTGATCGTCGACGTGCCGACCGATTTCGCGACTGCCACACAGCTCGAGGTGCCGCCGGCGGTGGTCGATGTGGCCGAAGCGCTGCAACGCAGAGCAGACGCCGACCGGGCCGACGGGATGGACCGGTGGGTGCCGTCGCTGCGTGAGCTGCTGGCGGCCCGCGATCTGGCCGCGGTGGTGGATGTGGAGTTCGCGGCTGAGGCGTTGGTGTCGAAGGCCCCGACATTGGCGGATCGGGAGGAAACGATCGAGATGTTCCGCCGCCGGCTGGGTGAGCAGTTCGCCTCCGGTGGAGCGATGACGTCCGGTGCCGCGCACCGTACGGCCCCGAGCACCTGGTGAACCAGGTGTGGGGTCCGAGCTTTCTCGGGCGCGGACCCCACACCGGCTACCCGGCTTCGGCCAGCGGCTCCTGCGGGCGCGGCTCGCCCTGCAGCATGGTCGCCCCGAGCGGATCGCGGTCCAAGGCGATGGTGCGGGCCGCGAAGTCCAATGCCTCGCTGGTGTGAGAGATCAGCACCACCGACGGGAACAGCTGCCCGAGCGCCGAGATCACCGCCCGGCGCCCCTCCTCGTCGAGGTAGTTGGTCACCTCGTCACCGAGAACCTGGTCGGGTACACCGCCTCGGGTGATCTGCAGCGTGATGCCGAGACGAAACGCGAGCCCGGCCCGGGCCTTCTCTCCACCGGAGAGGGTCTTGGTCTCCACCAGGGTGCCGTCCAGCAGCTCCACGCGCGGCACGAAGTCGGAGTCGAGATGGAACGCGACGTGCTCGCCACCGAACCGGGCCAGCAACTCGGTGGCTGCCGCCGAGATCTGCCCGGTGTACTCGGCCAGCAGCTCCGAGCGCAGCGCCCCGATGGCCTCCGCCGTGCCGGCGGCCACCTCCGCAGCGTCCAGGGCCTCCCGCTTGGCGTCCCACTTGGCTCGCTCGCCCTCGACCCACGTCTGCATCTGCATCAGCGCGACCTGCGCCGACCCGAGAACCTTGTCGGCGCGGGCCGCCTTGTCCACGGCCTCGTCGTAGTCGCTCTGCAGGCGCTGCTGCTCGGCGACCGCCTCGGCCACCTCCGCCGGGTCAGGGGCATCGACGACCTGCTCCTGCGCCACCTGCACCTGCCCGGTGGCGTGGTCGGCCGCCGCGCGGGTCTCGCTGGCGGCCACCAACACCTGCCGCAGCTGCCGCAGCTGGCCGACCTTGGTCTTGGCGGCAGCGTGCGCGGCCAGCCCAGCGTTGAGCAGGGGCTCGCCGGCGAGGTCGTCGTCGGCGGTCCCGTCGAGCGCGGTCACGGCGGCCCGCATGTCCGCGGCTCGCGCAGTGGCGGTGCCCTCCGCGGCGTCCGCGTCCTGCCGGGCGCGCTGGGCGTCCCGGTCGGCGGTGTCGGCCTCGCGAAGAGTGGCCTCGATGTCGCTGATGCGGCGGGAGGCCTGCTGGTGTGCGGCCACGGCGGTGCGCCGGTCGGCGACCGCCTTGTCGGCCCGCGCCTGCACTGCGGCGGCCTCCTCGTCGAACTGGCTGATCAGCGCGTCGAGGTCGGCGACGTTCTGCCGACAGGTCGGGCAGCACGCCGACCCCGTCTCGGCCGACCGCAGCTGCTGCACCGCCTTGGCCAGACGCTCCCCCTCGGCGTTCGCGGCCGCCTGGGCGTTGAGCGCGGACCGCTCGGCGTCGGCAGCCCGATCCCGGGCGGATGCCGCCTCGTCGATCTCGCGGGCGAGAGCGTCGCGGTCGACCTGCTGCACAGACTGCTGCGCGGTCTGCAGCCGGGAGTGGGCCCGGGCTGCGGCGCCCTGGGCGTCCCGGTAGGACACACCGACTCCCACGAGAAGCTGCATCCTCTCCTCGAGGGCCGCGATCTGCTCGTCCAGGTCCCCGGTGTCGGTGCCGTTGGGGCACTGCTCGCGCGCCGCCTGTGCGGCCTCGTCGGCCCGCTGCCGCGCGGATTCGGCGACCGCGCGCGCGGCGACGACCTTGTCCAGGCTGTCGCGCGCGGTCTCGGTGGCGCGGCGCAGCCGGTCGACGGTGGCGCTCGCGTCAGCGAGCAGCGACCGGGCGTGGTCGCGCTTGGTGGTCGCGGTCTCGGCGAGCCGGGCGCACTCCTGGGTTTCCTCCTGCGCCTCGTCGAGGTTGGCCTCGGCCCGCTGCAGCTCCTCCGCGTCGCCGGGCAGCGCCTTGGCGGTGGTGGCGGCCTCGCGGGCGGCCTCGCGGGCCTTCTGCCGGGCGCGGGTCAGCGGAGCCAGCCCGGTGTGGTGCTCCACGAGCGCCTGCACCTCGGTGGGGGTGGCGGTGGCCAGCGTGTCGACCTCGCCCTGGCCGATGAAGTTGGCGCCGCGGAACGAGTCCTTGGGCTGACCGAGGATGCGAGTCATCTCTGCGGTGAGCCGGGTGGGGGTCATGCCGTCGACGGTCTCACCGTTGATGGTGAGCGAGGCGTGGCCAGTCTCCTTGATCTTGCCCTTGGGGCGGGTGCGGGTGAGCCAGCGGGAGGCCTCGATCCGGTCCCCGTTGTGGATGAGAGTGACCGCGCCTCCGCAACGGTCGGACTCGTCGCTGCCCCGTCGGCGAAGGTCCGGCAGGGAACCATTCTGGCCGGTGTCGCCGTACAGCACGAACGGCACCAGCGACAGCAGGGAGGACTTGCCGGAGCCAGGGGCGCCGACCATCGCGATCAGACCGTCGTCGGTCAGGTCGATGGCCATGTCGTCGAGGGAACGGAAGTTGAAGCCGTGCAGGTGGGTGATGCGCATCACGATCTCCGATTGCAGGTGGGGTGGGTTACTCGGTGTCGACGGCCACGTCTGCCAGGACGCGGCGGGTCCGGTCGGCGACGCGGTCACGGATGGAGCCATTCAGCCCGGCCAGCGCGCGAGCCACGGCCCCGTTGCCGTCGGCGCGGCGGGTGAACTCGCCGACGTAGTCGGTCACCCGTGCAGGCCCGGTTTCCCCGGTCTGACGGGACTCTCCGGGTCGGGCAGTCAGGGTGGTCGAGTTGATGTAGGAGACACCGAAGAACGCGGCGTCGCCGGCCAGGTGCGACCACTCGATGGCGGCAGCCCTCAGCGCCGGCTTCTGCGACGGGGACGCTCCACTGATGCGCTGGCGCAAGATCACTCCGCCGTCCCCGGTGAGGGAAGCGGACTCGGGGTCGGTCATCGTCTGGGCGAGCAGCCGGGCCCGCACCTGCTGGTCGATCTCGTCGACCGACAAGGTGGCCGCGTCGATGACCGGAAAGTCGATCTGCGGACGCTGCCACACGTACCGCGGGGTGACCGTCACCCGGCCGTCGTCGGTGAGGGTCACCTGCAGCCACCCACGCCCACAAATGTCGTCTGAGAACCCTCGACTGCACAGGCTGCCGGTCATCCAGACCTGCCCTCTGTCACGCCCATCATCGGGCCCGAAGCCGGGGATTGGGCCGAGGGTGTGGTAGTCCGACAACAGGTAGTGGTCGAAGCCGCGGTCCGCCCACTGTGCGGGGATCACCCGCTCCGCTCCATGGCGCTCGTCGGCGCCGAAGAGCCGGCCGTCGGCGGCGAAGATCCCGTGGGCGAACAGCAGGTTGACCCCGCCCTCCAACGGCTGCGGGTCGATGACAATTCCCCGCTCGGCCAGCGCCGGGTCGAGCCCGTTGTGCGAGACCAGGTGCAGGTACAGCGGCACGTCCGGGTCGGGCTGGTGGATCTCGTAGTAGCCCGGGTGCGGGGTGACCTTGTCAGACTCGGGGCGGGTGGGGTCGGGGAAGACGGTGTAGCTACCCAGGTGGGGGCGGTGCAGCGCGGAGACCGCCGAGCGGTGACGCCCCGAGCCGTTGTCGTGGTTGCCGCCGTTGCCGATACGCCAGATGAACCGGTCGTCAGGAGAGGCGTCCACGCGCAGGTCGTCGACGCGCAGCGCCACGTTGACCGACTCGGGGCTGGGCTCGGAGACGTGGAACAGGTCGCCACCGTCGACGATGCCGTCCACTCCGGCGCCGAGCATGTCCTCGTAGACGAGCTTGTGGGCGGCGTACCCGTCGACTTCCCGCAGGTTCAGCCCTGACGGGTGCATGCGCATGCCGCGCATGCGGTAGCCGAGGTGCTGGCAGCCGAGCACTCCGATCGTGTAGCTCATTGAGACTCCTTCCGGACGGTCGCCGGTTCTGCGGGTTTCTCCGATGAGCACATACTCTCAGCCCATTACGACACCTGTGGCACCCCACAGGTGTGGGTCGCAGGCTGGGCGTTTGTTCGGGAATTATTCGGGTTGGTGCTGCAATATCGGGCGGATCGCTGCTATCGTCAGGCCCATCGGAGAACCACACGCCCACCCCTTCTGCACGAGACGGCTGGAGCAACTGGCTAGGCGGATCGCTGCGGGGGAAGCACAGAAAGGCCGCACCGATGACTGCGCCCACCCGCGTCCAGTCCCCCAACAAGCCCATCCGTAAAGCCCGCATCGCGGCACCCCGCACCGCCTGCGAGGTGAACATGGACCTGTTCGAGCCCTTCGAGTACCGCGACGGCAAACTCACCCCCAAGGAAGTGGACAGGGCGCGCACCGCCATCGCCGCCTGCCAGGCCTGCCCACGCTTCCGGGCCTGCGCTTACGAGACCGCTTGCGTCATCGACGGCACAGCCAACCGTGGCGTCCCACCGGTCGCTGTCGTGCAGGCCGGCGTCCTCTTCGACGACGACAGCAAGCCTTACGGGCACACCGCGAAGACCAAGGAGCCAAAGCAGCCGAACCGCAAAAGGAGCACCGGCAAGACAGCTCCTACGAACGCCCCCGCGCTCGAGCTCGACCTCGGCTTGGACCCTGCGATGTCAGAGGTCGCCGACTACGTCGTCGCTCGGGTCAACGGCACCGAGGTGTCCTGGGTCCCCGACATAGACCTGACACCGCCCCGCATCAACCAGCGCGGTGTGCACTTCGCACTCGGCACACAGGCGCTGGAGCAGACCGTCACCAGGCACCGTCTCAATCAGAAGAAGCGCCCCTTCAACCCCGGCGCCCGCGAGATCCTGGAGGCCCACGACGAGCAAGAGGTCATCCGGCTGGGCGTGGAGCGCGGCATGCCGCTACACCGGTTGGCCGCGAACCTGCGCACCACCTGGCACCGCGTGGACCGTATCTGCGCGAGCTTGGGCATCGACCCGCCGCACACCCGCTGACCCCGGACAGAACACGCCAGACGGCCCCCGCCCCTTCCCCAAGGGCGGGGGCCGTCTGGCGTCTGCCCTAGCCTGCGCCCAGGCCCCGGAACGGGGCGGTCAACGTGGAGACCAGGCGCGTACCGATCGTGTCGGCGTACTCACGCCACACCACCGCGACCATCGCATCGACCAACGCCGCTTTCAGCGGGGTCGGCAAATGCGGCACCGCGTCTCCCCGAGTGGTCTCGTTGAGTAGCCGCATCGTCTGAGGGAACCGTACGGCCGCATCCTGGTACCGCCACCCCGGAGTCGCGGTCAGCCCATCGGCCAGGACCGCAGCCGCTGCGGAGCGGGCCGGCAGTGTCTGCTCGCACTCGCGTTGCAGCCCGGCGAGCTCGCCAGCGTCGAGGGAGCGCACCGCCTCCAGGAGGCCGGTCAGTCGTGCAGCCTTTTCCCTGTCGAGATCCGGCTCGCAGCGGACCTCATCGGCAGGGGGCACCCGGCTCAGGAGTCGGCGTTGGGATGAGCGGCGGCCACAGCCCGCTGAATGTCGCTCAACGTGCTGTCGGCCCGCTCGAGAGCGGCCAGCGCGGTCTCTCTCTCGTCCGACTCCGACAGCGCCGTCACCATCTCACGCAGCCGCGGCAGCTCCTGCTGGGCGCTCTCGAGCTGATCCTGCGTGACCTGCGACCGCAGCAGCGCTGACAGCTCCTTCACGCCGTCCTTGACGCGCGACTCATGGGCCTTCACCGCGGCCGAGAACACCTTCGTGTCGCACGCCTCCTGCAGCTGATCCTTCTCATCATCGTCGAGCTGGAGGACGAAATTGAACTTCGGCATGGGTGCCCTTTCTGGTCGATGAGCCGCCGCGACGGAGCGGCGATCGGAGGCTTACGGGCCACACTCTAAGGCCGGGTCATGCCGCCTCGATTGTCGCGAGAACCGGCAGGGCCGGCGGAACCGGAGTTGGTGACATGACCGCTGCAATAGGGGGCGCCAGCACGAGTCGGCGATACGATGCGCGCGTGGCTACGACGACGACGCTGACACCCCTCCTCACGGACGGTGCCGCGCTGGACAGCGACCTGATCGAGAAGTCCTGCACCGTCCTTGGCTTGCTGTCCAACCCGGCCCGACTGCGGCTGGCGGTGGCGATGTACCGACACCCGAACAGCACTGTCACCCAGCTCGCCGAGGACGTCGACCTGTCTCCCGACCGTGTCTCGGCCCTGCTGCGGCCAATGCGGCACGCGCGACTGGTCAGCTACGTCGTCACCGGACGGTCAGCGAACTACCGGATCACCGACGAGCTCGCCAGGTCGATCGTCGTCACCTGCCTCGCAACCCGTTAAGGCCCGGGCCTCGCCGACTAGAACGGGGGCGGGTCATCGTCGAAGTCTGAGCTGGCCCACGCAGACGGGGCCGAACCGGCCGGTGCCGAACCGGCCGGTGCCGCCCCGGCCGCGCGGCCACGCCCAACAGCCACACTGCGCACCGCATCTGCGTTCGCTCGACCATCGGCCTTCTGCCGCGCCGCTACGTGACGGGCCATCGCCGCATCATCGAACCCTGGGCGGCCGGGAAGACTGCGCAGTGGGCCGCCGGTGTCCCCGTCGGGAAGCAGGTGAGAGAACTGCCGGCGTAGGTCGGTGATCCAGGCCTGGTTCGCCGCCAACCACCTGTCGGGGTCGGTGAACGCCTCGACGAACACCGGGTGCGAGCCAAAGCTGAGCCCGGTGATGGCGCCGCCGACGAGCATCCACGGGTAGCGGCCCGTCGCGGCCGGCGGCGGCGATGACCGGTACAGCTCCAAGTGCGAGTCCGGGACGCGGTTGCCCAACCGTGCCAGCTCGGCAGCATCCAACAGGCCATAGCCGACGGCCAGGCGGGTGATCTGCTTCCAGATTTCGTCCTGCAGCCCGGTGGCGGTCTGCAGGATCGACCAGAAGCCGATACCGAACTTGCGGACCTCCCGGTGCATCCGCGCCAGCTGATTCGACAGCGCGATCCTTGCCTCGGACGAGCTCCGTGGATCGACCGGGCCGCCCCACCGGTGCGCCTCGTCAATGTCTACCTGCACGTTCAGCGGGGTGCCGCGGGAGAACTCCTGCTGCCCGACCAGCTCGAGCGTGGTCAGCAGTTGGCGGATGATGCGGGCCTTTACGTCATCGGAGTCCAGCAGCCGTAGCGCCGCCCCCACCGCGTCGTCATCGCCGTCGCCGTCGCTGCTGACCCGGATACGCGACAGGTCGGCGCTCAGATCCAGGATCAGCCAGGGGGCGGGCTCACCCGGCTTGGGCGACATCACCTCCCGCATCAGCCCCCAGGCGTCGCGCCGCTTGTCCTCCGGGTCGAGCTCAGCCTCGCGGGCGCCGGCGGCGATCTTCGCCGCCCCCGACGGCGAGTACGGCGACCACAGGGAGTGCAGCGCCGCGAACGGAGCGAGGAGGCGGGCGAACGTGCGCTCGCCGTCCTCGTCCAGCGCCCCGGCGGGCAGCTTGTCGAGCAGAGCGGGGTCGATGGGTTCGCCATCCGGCCCCACGGGGATGCCCTCGCTGTTGGTGCGGCGCAGCCGGATCGTGCGCCGCACCCGATCCTGCTGCTCGCGTCCGGCGTAGATCGTGCCCGCGGGCAGGATGTCGTCGAGGTAGCCCAACAGGTACCGCATCAGCACGTCCGGTGCCGCGAGCGTCCAGTCCCCGGTCTGGCAGGCGGCGTTGACGGCCGCGGTGTCCCGCAGGGCGGATTCCAGGGCCGCGCGGGCGGCCGCCACCTGGTCGTCGGCGCCGGCACCGAACGCGAGATTGCGGAACCACCCGGCCTCGGCCAGCAGCAGCAGGAACAGCGGCGCGTCCTTGCGTAGCCGCAGCGATTGGGAGAGCCGAGCAACGGTGACGCGGCGGCCACAGGCGGCCGCGAGACCTTGCAGGGAGAACGGCAATCCGAACTCACTTGCGAATTGGCCTTGCGGGTCCAGAACCAGGTGCCCCTTGTCGGTCCACCGCAGGTCGGCGGCCAGCATATACGAATGAAAATTCGACTTGCCGGAGCCAGTGGCGCCGAGAGAACAACCATGCACACTCCCCTGGGGCCCCGAGAAATCCGGCAGGGTGAACGGCACCAGCACATCCGACCCCCGCAGAGGCCCGATGTACGCCGGCGTGTGCGCGTCGGCCATCAACTCGTCGGCCATGGCCTGGTCGAGGACCCGCACCGGGGTGCCCGTCGCCGGCGACGTCGACAAGGTGGACCCGTATCGGGCCCACCGCCCGTCCCCGCCGTCGCGGAACACCGCCTCCACCTTCACCTTCACCGAGCGGGTGTCCGTGTCGTTGCCGGCCCGCTCGAGTGATTGCCCGCGGGCGATGTGCGAGGCCAACGGCGAGGTCGGCGCAAGGTCAGGGTTCACCGTCTGCACCGCGGTCACCGTGCCCAGCCCCAACTCCGCGGAGCCGTCGGTGTACTCGTTGCGCAAGGTCACCATCGACCCGAGCAGCGGGGAGCCGTAGGCGGAGCGCTGCAGATTGAGCACCACCGAGGTGCAGTCCGAGGGTGAGCCGACCACGGCGATGGGATCAGCGGGGGAACCGGTCACAGGGAGCTCCTTCACGGGTGGGTGTCGGCGCGACACTATCGCCGGCCCCCGACACCTGTGGCGCCCGCGAAGCCCACCACGCCCACGCACCAGCCGAGGACACGCCGGGCCCACCACCCGGTAGCGTGAACAGCACCCACGAGTTCTTTGCCAACTGAATGAGAACCCGCCGACCCGACCGCGTCCAGGCTGGTCAACAAGCGTCATCCCCGCACACGCGGGGCTCAACCCAGCAGAGCGTGGACGTGCAGGTGCCAGCCGTGGTCATCCCCGCACACGCGGGGCTCAACCGCAGCGCGAGGTGATCGCGGACGCGCTCGGTGCGATCCCCGCACACGCGGGGCTCAACCGTAGGCCGCCTTCGGCTCCATCTCGGCGTTGGCGTCATCCCCGCACACGCGGGGCTCAACCCCCGTCTTCCCTGGTCACAAGCTCGTGGGCCTGGTCCTCCCCGCACACGCGGGGCTCGCCCGGACACTGCGGCTACGTCGGCTGTGCCGAGGGGGTCCTCCCCGCACACGCGGGGCTCGCCCTCCCGTGGCGGCGATAAACGCGGCGTCGGTGTCGTCCTCCCCGCACACGCGGGGCTCGCCCCCCGTCCGCGTACGCCAGCAGGTAGTCCGGGATGTCCTCCCCGCACACGCGGGGCTCGACCCTATGGGCGCCTCGTCGAAGAACTCAAGGACAGGTCCTCCCCGCACACGCGGGGCTCGCCCCACACGAAGCGCAAGCACGACACGCCGCACCGTGTCCTCCCCGCACACGCGGGGCTCAACCCAATCACCGCAAGAAGAGCAATGAGAACGCCGAGTCCTCCCCGCACACGCGGGGCTCGCCCCTGAAGATCGACCGCCAGAGAGTCTGGTGGCGTAGTCCTCCCCGCACACGCGGGGCTCGACCGGCCGGTCCTCCGATGATCGACTTGCCGCGTGCGTCCTCCCCGCACACGCGGGGCTCGCCCTTCCACGTACCAACGACTGAACGGAGAAGGAATGTCCTCCCCGCACACGCGGGGCTCGCCCGCTGCTGCTGCAGACCGCGGTCGTGAAGCGGCTGTCCTCCCCGCACACGCGGGGCTCGACCCAATGGCGCTACCATCCCATCAGCGCCCAGTCGTCCTCCCTGCACACGCGGGGCTCGCCCGTGGCCACCCCAGGCGTGGACGGGTCCGGTGTCCGTCCTCCCCGCACACGCGGGGCAGTTTCTGGCGGACATGCGACCATGGATTGGTGGCAGTGGCATCCCTGCAATTGCGGGGCTTGGCCGATTGCGTCGCTGGTGGCGCAGGTGGGCAGTGCCCGTCCTCGCACAGTGCGGGGCTCGACCCGACTGGGGTAAACGCGATGACATCCCTGCATGCCAGTGGGGCTTGGTTGTCCTCCGGTAAGGAGTGCGCCTGCGGCGGCGCGTCGCTCGTCAGGGTATGAGCGGCGCGGAGAGAACGGGCCGTGGACTGCGCAGTGGCCGGGGGCTCGTTGTTGTCGCGTGTCGTTAGCACGTTCCTCCTATAGGATTTGCGGTAATCGGAGAAAACACGGCCCACATGTGGGTCAGGGAGGGGCATCCCGTGAGTGCCATCAAGAAGAAGGCTTTCGCGGTCAGCGCGCTGACGCTCGGCGGTATCGCCGGGGCCACCGGAACGGCATATGCCGCACAAGGTGGTGTGAGCACAGAGCTCCCCGACAAGGCTCGGGCGTCCGCCACCGAGTCGCCGCGCGGCGGCGGACAGGGCGGTGTCGCCACAGAGACCCCTTCCACCCCGGCGCGGAAGGCGGCCAAGCCTGCCCCGACTATCGCCCAAGCGGAGCAGCCGCGCGCCACCAACGCCACCGCGAGTGGCCCGGCACAGACTCCTCGCGCGACCTCCGGCGGCGGCCAGGGAGGTATCACCACCGAGGTTCCCTCCGACCGCAAGTCGGAGCGTTCCACGACCCCCACCAAGTCAGCCACTGCCCCTGAGCGCCCGTCTTCGGCGCCGGCGACGGCGTCGACGCCGCAGTCCCCGGCGACCACCACGGGCACCACCGGCGGGGCCACGGCCCGTCAGGCGTCGAACGTGACCCCCACGCAGCAGACGCAGACCACCGCCGCCCAGACGAACACCACCACCGGCGGGGCCACGGCCCGTCAGGCGTCGAACGTGACCCCCACGCAGCAGACGCAGACCACCGCTGCCCAGGCCCAGCAGAACGTCTCCGGCCAGCAGGGCGCTACGCAGGAGACGAAGCAGTACGCCGACACGACCACCGCGGCGGAAACCGATGCTGGAGCCGGGGAGGCGGCCGCGACGGGCGCCGACGATGCCGCCCCTTCGGGGCAGGGCGGCGTCCTCACCGAGATGCCCGGTGCGGAACCCGACCAGGCGGAGGCCGACACTGCGGGCGGCGCCGGCGGTGACGCCCCTGCTGACGCTGTGGACAGCGACGAGGTGGCCGACGATGCCGCTGGGGACTACACCAAGCGTGTCGAGGCGGCCAGCCAGACCCCGACCTCGGGCAGCTTCGATGCGGCCAGCCCAGCCGATCCGAACGGCGTGGTGTCTACGTACGTCGAGACCCGCCAGGCCGACACCGGCGGCACGAGCGGGGTCGAGGTAGGGGCGGCTACGCCGAATGTGTCCACGGGAACGGCCGTCGAGTACAGCGGCACCTCCTCGCATGTCAGCAACACGACGGTCGGCGGCGGGGAGCAGGCCACTGCGGCGCAGACCTGGGATGTCTCCAACGGCAACTACAACGCCACCTGGTCGACCTCCGGTGGTGTGTCGGGGACCGGCGGGTTTTCGGCTACGAACACTCAGACCGCGCCGAACGTCGGCACCGCAGCTGTGGACGGCCAGTGGTCCTCCCCCGCCGGCGGTGTGACCGCCACCGTCACCGGTGGCGCGAACCTGCACAGCTTTGGTGTGCATGACGCTACCGGGTCGGTGGATGTCCAGACTCCGTTCGGAAGCATGCAGTTCCAGTTCTGACCGCAGCGCCGCGTGGCCCCCGGGGACTCCTCGGGGGCCACCGTCATTTCTTCGGAGGAAGCGGCGGCATGCCCGGCGCTTAGGGTGGACGCACCATCAGCGATCACCTCCGATTGCCGGTCCCGGCAACGAGGAGTACCCGCGAGGAAAGGGGACAGACGACGCCTTCACGGCCCGTCTACCAACCATGGCTGAGCATGACGACTGGGACGACGACTGGGACGAGGACGACCAGGACGTAGAGCCGTACGTCCCGAACGGAGACGCTTCGGCGCCGACCGCGCCCGACGGTGAGAGCACCACGGTGCCCGCCTCGTCGGGTCCAATCCCGCCGGCGTACAGCGACGAGCCCGACCACGAGCACGACGACTACATGATCGCCGCCCCTCCGGTCGAGGAGTTCGCTGAGCGGCCCACGGTGGCCCGCTCCCGAAACCGGCCGACTCGAGCCCGCGCGGTCACCCAGAGCGGCGAGAGCACCGACCTGGACCCCATGGCTACGCCGGAGCCGGAGCCGGAGCCGGGCCGCCGGCGCGGCTGCCTGGTAGCCGGCTTGGTCCTCCTGCTCGTCTCGGCGATCCTGGCCGTCATGGCCTGGGCGCTCGTGACGATGGGGCCGCTGTCGGGCCTGCTCGGTGAAGAGGACGAGGATCTGGCATTGCCTCCCGCGTCTACCTCATCGGCCCCTCCCATGAGCTCGTCGACCACGACCGCGGAGACCAGCCCCCGTACCGCCTCCCAGGCCGCCGATGAGGAGTGCTCCGACGCCCCGCGTGGCACGACAGCAGGGAATGGGCCCGGGTCACGAGACAGCGGCCCGGAGGTGATCCTCGCGTTCGACCACGCCTACTACGTCGACCGCAACGGCACCAAGGCGCGCGGATATATGTCCGACGAGATCACCGGCACCACCGCCGAGACACTGCAGGAAGCGATCGACGCACTTCCCCCGGAGACGTCGCACTGCCTCAAGATCAAGCCGAAGCCGGAGGAACAGGACGTCTACCTCGTGGAGCTCATCGTGTTCCGCGGATCCGGAGACGACATCGTCAAGGACGTCGACGAGCAGACCATCTACGTCGAGAAGAAGGACGACAAGTACACCATCGTCGGCATCATCAACGACTAGCTGCGGAACCTCGAGACCGCGCTGGGGTGATGAGCCATCAACGCGGCCTGCGCTTGACCGACGAGCCGCGCGAGCAGCCCCCGGACCTCGGACTTGGCGGCCTGGTCGACCACGTATTGCTGGTACGGCTCGATAACCCGGGTCCCGGTCAACCCGGCGCACGCCTGGGCAGCCCGCTGGCCGGCCAATGCGGCGACCTCGTCCATGCCTGCCTGCGCAGGGGTGGTGAACTCGATCTTGACCGCCCGGCCGATCGACGCGCCGGCCGGGACGGCGTACGTCACCCACGGGCGCACCAGGTCGCGCCAGTCGGCCAGCAGGTCGTCGAGCAGATGTGCCCACGCCGTCGCCCGCCGGTGCCCGCACCGTGGCGGCCTGGCCGAAACCCGCAATGCCTCCACCCCGTGTCGCGGAACCAGGAACTGGCCGGCAGGCACCACGGCAGCGGCCACCGCGCGGTCCCGCCGCCGCGAGAGCCATGACCTGGTCGGCTCCCGTAGCTCCTCAACGGCGGCCCACTCGGTGCAGTAGGTGCTGGCCGTGTCCTGCTTGGGCAACGCGGCCACCGTGCCCTGGGTGGCGTAGTCGATGTAGCCGTCGATGATGGCCGCGGCGTCCACTGCGTCCAGCAGGTCGCACAGGGCCGTAGCGGTGTCCGCGTCGGCGGACTGCACCCCGGTGGCCACGGAGAGCAGGGGGGTGACCAGGCCACCGTCCATCCACGCCGGGGTGTCGTTGTCGAACAGTTCCACCGCGACCGACATCTCGCAGAGCGCCATCACGGCCGAGCGCACCTGGTCCAGGGCCGAGGAGACGGGCACGACCATCGTTTTGCGCCGCACGAGCATCGACGAGCTGTCCGTGGCCACGGCGGCGATCCACGCCAGCGTGTCGGTCTGCTCCGCGGCGACCGCGCCGTCCACGCACACCATTGCCGACCCGGTCTCGGGTAGAGGCGGCAGGTCCGTCAGCAGCCCGGCCTGACGCAAGTAGGAGGTCAGGTCCGTGTACGCGGCGGCGCTGTCGGTGACGCCGAGCAAGCCTTCGGCGGCAGCGATGGTGGCGGCGATGTCCACTACCGAGTCATCGGTCATGCGGCTCACACTAGAACCGCTCCCCGACACCTGTGTGGTGGCGGTGCCAGTGGCGGCATCTATGCAGGCAACACCTCATTTTTGGGTCGGGAGGCGACATGAGGTTCTGCTACCGTAATGGGCACATCGGAGAAAACCATTCGGCATGCCACCAGATTGTCCCGGTGCGTGCCGATGCACAGCACCAAAGGGGACCGCCATGGTTCGTCCAACCGCGTCTCGACCGTCGCGGATCCGCGTAGTTGCTCAGTCCATCGGGGCTCTGTCGGCCACCGCTGTACTCGCCGTGGGCCTCGCCGCGCCGGCAAGTGCCCAGGACGCGGGGACACAGCAGCTGCCGGACCTCCAAAAGATCCTCAACCCAGGCGGCGGCGAGGGGGGCCTGCCTTCCATCCCTGGATCGCCGAACCTGCCCGACATGCCCGGACTTGGCCAGACTGGCGGTGGAGAGCGGGCGGTCGCCGAAGGCATCAAGACCGCCGCTGACCCGTTCGTCCCCGAAGGCGGGTTCCGCGAACAGATGACGAAAGCCCCGTCCAACGGGGTCGAGGAATCCACCAACCCCACGTGCGCGCCCAACGTGTTCATCGGCGTGCCCGGCACCTTCGAGATCAACCGCGACGACGACCCGGACCAGCCGGTCGGCCTCCTCGGTGGGTTCGTCGAGCCGTTGAAGGCGGCCCTCGGCGGGCAGCTGTCGGCGACCTTCATCAACTATGACGCCGACGCCGGCGTCAACGGCACGGCTTACCAGCGGTCCATCGACAGCGGCGTCAAGAAGACCCTCGCGACCGTCATCGACGTCGCTGACCGGTGCGACGGCGCGCAGATCTTCATCGCCGGGTTCTCCCAGGGCGCGGAGATCGCCGGTGACGTGGCGACAGAGATTGGACAGAAGCGCACCCCGGTGGACCCGGGGCGTGTGGGCGGTGTCGTCCTGTTCTCGGATCCGAAGCGGGACGAGAACGCGAACCTGATCGTCGGTACCGCGCAGTCTCAGCCCCTCCTGCCGCAGATCATCACCGGCGCCATCGACGAAGCCTTGAAGGACCCGAGCTTGGCGCAGCTGCGTAGCGCTATCGACCCCATCAACGACCTGTCTCGCGCGTTCGGCGGCGGAGACATCCTGCCCGGCGCACTGGGGGCCCGGCAGCAGGGCCCGACCGCGCAGAGTGGAAAAGCCACGACCGGTGACACCAGCACCGGCGGCACCGGCGGTGGCCTGCCCGAAGTCAGCGGCGGCACGAGGGGCGGCGGCACGAGCGGCGGTGGCCTGCCGAGTTTCGACGACGGAGCCACCGGAGGGGGTGGAGCCACCGGAGGGGGGCTTCCGGAGATCGGCGGCGGCGGGTTGCCGCAAACCGGCGGCGGCGGGTTGCCGCAAACCGGCGGCGGCCTACCGGAGATCGGTGGCGCCAACTACGAAGCCGACGGCACGCTCAACATCAACAACGGCCTGTACATGCTGCCCTACGGGGCGTCCGGCCCGTCCGTGGTCTACGGCGACTACAAGCGGCCCGCCGGCGGCGGCCCCGGCATCATCCTCGTCAACGACGAAGACACCGCACCCGCGGCCACTATCAGCGGGCAGCAGATCCTGGACAGCCTGGGCTCCGACCTGATGGGCCCCAACGCCGAAGCCTTCGCGAAGGCGTTCCGCAACGGCCTGTGCAACGACGCCGACTTCGTGTCCTGCCTGTCCACCTACCTCGAGGACGGCAGAAAGCTCGACATCGACGGCGCGAAGAAGCAGCTGATCGTCACCGAAGACGACAAGCAGCAGCAGATGATCGAGGAGCGGGAAGACGGGGCGTTCCACCTCGTCGGCGACGAAGGGGACAACCGCTACGCGGCGAACCTGGTGACCGCTGACGGTGAACCCGCCGATCTAGAAGCACTAGCCGAGATGTGCCTTGGCCGCGGCTCCGCCGAAGAGTGCGGCGGCTCCCATCTGCCCGCCGGCCTCGAAGAAGCCACCGGCGAGAACCGGCCCGAAGATGCGACCGCTCTGGTCGTGGTGCCCGACGACGTCACGACAGGCTGCGAGACCAGCCCCCGTAAGGAGGACTGCAGCAACGGCGTCACCCGCATCGAGATCAAGTCCGTCACCGCGGTTCCGGCCGATGACGCTCTCCGCTCATTCTGGGAGACCCCAGAAAACGCGTCGGCCCTCAAAGTGATGCAGGCCTACACGCACGCCCTGCCCGGGCAGGTAGCCGCGGCGCAACAGGCAATCGCGGACGACACCACCGACCTGTCGGTCCCGGAAGGCATCACCTACCTGGTCAACCCGGCCACCGCCGAGACCAAGGAGCTGGCCGTCGGCGAGGATGAAGGGGACCGCCCCGGCACCGTCGCGGTCGCGGCCGACGGCACCGAGAACAGCATCGGCGCCGAGGAAGCCCGCTCCCTGCTGTCGCAGGGCTGGCGCCTGGGCCGCAGCGACGAAGACGAGCGGACACGCCCCCGCGCTGTGGAAGCGCTCTACGGCATCGGCGGGTGCGACGACATGACCCTGCAGGACTGCATCGCCGCGTACGCCAAGGATTCCGGCCAGATCGAGTCCGCCGTCTCGACGGGCTCGTTGGTGGCGCAGGCGGCACGAGCGGAAGCGCCCGCCCCTGCGGGCGAGGACGTTCCTGCGGGCCAGGCCGCGAACGCCGAGGACATCACGGCGGCCCGCGAAAAGCTGCCCGCCGCGTTCGCCGAGGAGTGCTTGACCAAGACGTTCGAGGAGTGCGTCAACGGCGCCCCGTCACGGGATGTGCCGTCACTCCCGCCGGTCACCGCCGGACAGGATGACGCCAGCGATGCTCCACGCCAGAGCGGCCCGGCGCCGACCTCGACGACGACCAGCTCCTCCCCCAAGAGCTCGCAGACGCCGACGCCCTCGTCCTCGGCGCCCGCCCAGGGTGGCGGCGATGACAACGGCGACGTGGACCGCACCACGGACAGCCAGAGCGAGACGCGCGACTACACCTCCACGCCTGACACCACTGCTCCAGAAGCGGGGCAGGCCACGTCTGAGGGACGCGCCGCAGGAAGTGCCCCCAGCACCTCCACCGCCGCCGAGGCCGGCGGGGCGCCCAGCACCTCCACGGCCGCGGACGCCGGAGGGGCGCCGAGCACATCGACTCAGGCCCAAGCCGGGCAGGACCCCTCGACGCCGGCGACGACGACGGCCACCAGCCCGAAGAATGAGGACGCCCAGTCGGGTTCTGCGCCCAGCAAGGAGCTGGTGGACGTGGAAGCCATCACGATGCAGGCGGTCTCCGGTGGCGGCCTGTCCGGTAAGCGGGAAGCCGACTTCGGCGAGCTGACCGGCCGTGTGGCCTCCCCGTGCGTGCCGGGCGACATCGTGTGCTCGCTGCCGGAGGACTCGCAGTTGGCGCGGTCGCTGGTGCAGCTCGGTAAGAACATTGCGGTCAACGTCAACGATCTGGACAGCGCTGAGGGCGCCACACGGATGGGCGGCATGCTCGCCGTCCAGGCGGTTGACACCGTGCTGCAGGTGACCGGGCTGCCCGAGCTCAAGCTGAGCCCGGAGACCATCATGGCGATCATCAACCTGGTGGCCGGTGTCGGGCTGATCCACATGGGTGATGTGCCGTCGGGTACGGCACTGATCTCCTCGACGATCACGCAGCTGCCGACCGCGATCCCGGAGGTCATCGAGCAGCTGCAGGACATCCCGGAGATCATCGCCGGACTGCCTGAGGCCGGAGAGAACGCGGCGAAGAACCTGGGCCTGGTCACTGACCGGGTCGGTGGCGCGTTCGACAACGCCGGGCTCGGCAACCCGACGAACCTGGCGAACCTGCCGGCGATGCTGCCCGGTCTGGTCCAGGCGCTGGTGCAGGACAACACGGGCCTGATGGAGATCGCCACGAACCCGATGTACTACACCTCGGGTCAGAAGCATCAGGCGTTCGACACCCTGCAGGTCGCTGGCGACACCAACGCCATCCAGTGGCACCAGCGGTGGCTGACCAAGCTCGGAGAGGAACTGACCGCGCGCCAGTAACCGCGCGGCGGGTGCACGACGAAGCGGCGGGTCCTCCTCGAGAAGGGCCCGCCGCTTCGTTGTTGGGGGCGGTCAGCGGCCGAGCGCGGCTGCGGTGATCGCCTCGGAGATCGCTGCCGTGGCCTGCTCGCGCAGCGGACTGTCACCGACCGTGCGCAGGGCGCCGAGCATGTCCACCAGGGCGTGCGGGTCGGACTCGGCGGCCACCTCACGCAGGTCGACCAGATGGACGCCGTCGGCGACGTCCACGGAACCGTCCGGGTTGATCACCGCGAGCCCAACTCCCGACGCGGAGGCCTGCTGCTCGGCGGGGCGACGCTTGTCGGGTGCCGGCTTGGTGTCGGCGGCCTTGGAGGCGGGCTTGCTGTCGGCCGGAGGGTCTGTCTCGGGGGCCGTCTCATCCGTTTCCGGTGTGGTCGGCTCGGCTTCCTTCTGCGTCTGCGGCGCCGAGTTCTCGGCAGGGGTGTCGCTCTCTGGACCGGTGGTTTGGGGCGCAGCACCGGAGGAGCCCTGGGGGGTGGTCTCGGAGGCGTCGGGTCCCGCGGTGGCATCGTCGGTGACGATGCTCAGCTGGGCGTCGTCCTCGGCCGGCGGCGCCGTGGTGGCGCCGGGGGCGGCCACCGAGTTGTTGCGCTGCTGGCGCATGCGCGGCTTGTTGGGTCGGGCGAATCCACTGGCGGTGGCGGTCATGGTTCCTCCTGGGGGTCGGTCAGGTGTGGCCTCACCGTAGGACCGGGGTACGACAGCTGTGGTGTCGCGCCGGCCAGAGGCCATGCGGCACTTTTCGGCCTGCACAACAGGGGGGCGCCAGGACTAGAGCGCCTGCAGCTCCCGCCATTGGGCGCGCAGCGCGTCGTACTCGGCCATGAGGGACTGCCAGTCCTGCCCCACCGAGTTGTCCATGCGCTGCTGCACTGCCTGTAGGCGGGCCCAACAGCGCGCCTTCGCGGTCCTGCGCAGCAGTCCTGGCACATCTGCTGACGCCGGGGGGTCGCTGAGCCACACCGGTGTCAGCAGTGGGTGAGCCGTCTCGTCCAGGACCTCGAACATGGCGTCGTTCCACACGCGCGCGTCCTCGGTGTCCGGGGCGGGTCGCCCGGCAGGGAACATCGCCGCGGAAGCCTCGACGACCTCGGCGAGCTGGGCGCCGATCACCCCGGCCAGGGAACCGCCCCCGTACCAGCAGGCGTCCTCGATCTGATCTGGGTCGTGGATCAGTAGCGCCGCGACAGAAAGCTCGGCCTCACTGGGGCCGACCCTCGCCGCAGGCTGCGGTTGGGCCTGTGTGGGCCGGAGGGCTGCCGTGGTGGCCGCGCGGCCGCGCGCGGGCAGGTCGGAGACTTCGATGCCCACCCAGTCGGCGGCGAGCCGGGTGTACTCGCGGACCAGGACGGGGTCGGTGACTTCGGCCAGACGGCGGGCCACGGCGTCGCGGGCGCCAGCCTTCTGCTCGGGGAGCGACAGGTCGTAGGCGGCGATGTCGGCGCGCAGCAACGTGCCCAGGAGGGGTTTCCGGGATTCCACCAGCGCCGCCAGTGCCGAGTTCCCCGCCGTGGAGCGCACATCGCAGGGGTCGCCCTTGCCCGGCAGACCGCTCAGGTCCAAGCAGGTGATGGTGCTGGTGAACCGCTGCACCGCCAAGAAGGTGCGCCAGGCGGCCGCGCGGCCGGCGTCGTCGTTGTCAAAGCCGGTGACGACTTCACCGCCGTCTCCGATGCGGGCGGCGATCAGATCCGCATGAGCGTCGGTCACCGCGGTGCCGCAGGGCGCGCACGTGTTCTCCAAGCCGGCGTCGACCATGGCCATCACGTCGGTGTAGCCCTCGACCAGGATCACCTGACGGCGGCGCAGGATGTGTCGACGGGCCAGGTGCAGCCCGAACAGCACCTCGTGCTTGGTGTACAGCGGAGTGTCCCGGGTGTTGAGGTACTTCGCTCGCGAGGTCCCGTCGAGATCCCGTCCCGCGTACCCCACCAGACGCCCCTGGGCGTCCCGCAACGGCCACAGCAGCCGATCGTGGAAAACGTCGTACCAGCCCCCGTTGCGGCCACGGCCGGTCATGCCGGACTCGGCCAGCGCCTCGGGGTCTATCTCGCCGGTCACCGTGCGGTGTAGTCGGCCACCGCCTGGGTTGAACCCTAGTTCCCATAGGGCTGCGTGATCTGCCGTGAAGCCGCGGTCTGCCAGGAACCGGCGGGCCGGCAGCGCGTCCGGAGACTCGAGCAGCCACGCATGCAGCAGTGGCTGGCAGCGATTGAGCGCGTCCCTCAGCGGGGCTCGAAGATCCGGGGTGTCGGCCTGCCCGTCCGGTTCGGGCATCGCCAGGCCGACACGACCCGCCAGTGATTCCACAGCTTCGCGGAACGTCAGGCCCCCGACGTCGGTGAGGAGGCTGATGGCGTCGCCGTCGGCGCCGCAGCCGAAGCAGTGGTAGCGCTGCGAGTCGGTCGAGACGACGAACGACGGGGTCTTCTCGGCGTGGACCGGGCACAGGCCCTTGAGCCGGCCCGCCCCAGCCGGTTTGAGGTCGGTGTAGTCGGAGGCGACGTCGACGAGGTCGACCCGGTCGCGCAGAGCGGCCAGGAACGCCTCGGGTAGACGCGCGGTGCGTGGCCGCCCCGTGAAGGTGTCGGTCACGGGAAGGGCTCCCAACTAGCGGGGTGGGTGCTGCTACCGCAGAAGCCTAGTGCCCACCTCGGCGAGGTGTGTTGCGGGCGGCGCGGCGCTGACGCTGCCGGGCTTTCTCCCGGTCCCACCAGTCGCGCCGCGTGGCCCGCCATTCGTCCTCATCGGCCCGCCACGCCGAGTATCTGTCCTGTCGCGCGGCCGCCAGAACGTCCCAGTCCACGGGCCCGGCCTCGAGGGCTTTACGCAGCGACTTGCCTCCGCGGGATGCGGACTTGAGCTCGTTGGGGCCCCAGGCCGGACAGCCGTGAGCGCGTAGAGCATGCAGCGAGGCGGGGTCGTCTTCTATCCAGGCCAGGATCGGGTTCTGTTCCGCGTACCGCTCCTGCCAGTTCCACCAGTGCCGCAGCTTCACCTCCACCGCCGGCCGCGGACCGTCCAGTACGAAGTGCCGGAACTGGACAGGCCCCATCGGCACGTCGTAGCGCTCGAACCAGCGCAGCGTGCGTCGTGCGTGCTGCTCGGGGCGGGTCGTCGAGTACGCCAGGTCGATGTCGAGCTCGTCGAAGATGCGTCGCGCGGTAACCAGCCCGGCCTTGATCGGCTTGGCGCGGCCGAAGTTCTTGTGGAACTCCTTCCACTCCTTCTCCCGGCTCGTCGGCGCCTCGATCAGGTGCTCAAACGGGCGCATGTCGGCTAACACGCCGTCGATGTCGAACACGACGGCCGGCCCCGGGTCGTGGAGGGGTTCCTTCCAGGGAGTGTCGGCGTAGTGAGACGGAGAACCCACGGTGATGCCCCTTCGCCCCAGTCCGACAACGGCCCACGTTCAGCCAGTACCTGGCACACAGTATGCGTCACCGCGTCGCGCCCCTCACGGCACCCCACCGAAACACCACTGCGTCCAGTCCCCCTCGTGGCCAGGATTAACACCGTAAACCTGCGGGGGCGAGGAAATGAGAGGGGCCGTCTCGGTCGCCGGTCTCCCCGGCACCCGAGACGGCCCCTCTTACGTGGACCTCAGCGACTCAGCCGTCCTGGCCGGTGTGCTCCTTGATCGCGTGCACCAGCCGCCGACGCTGATCATGGCCCAGGCCGCCGAGCCGACGGTTCTCGGCGATGCTGCACCGCTGCATGAGGGAGGCGGCCTTCGTTACGCCGACACCACGCATCGCCTGCAGCAGGTCCTGGGTCTTGGTCTTGTTGATCGCCTCAGCGTGCTCGGCGTACGGGCCGAACTCGCCTTCGACCAGGGAGGCGACGTTCACCTTGCCCGCGGCGATGTCCTTCTTGAGCGCTGCGCGCATCTTGCGCACGGTCGCCGCCTTCTCAAGTGCCTGCTGACGCTGCTCCGAGGTGAGGGGGGGAAGAGGCATGTTCTCTCCATTCCTGTTCTCCGATGCGGTGCTGGTCACCGCGGTGGAGTCATTGTCCCAGCAGGTCATGCCGGTGTGCGGTTCCAGCGCGCCGCGCTAGAGGATGGGCGGCGAGGGGTCGGTGTCACCGACCCAGTCCTCCTCCCCCGGCGCGTCCGGCAGTTCCTCCTCGAGGTACGTGCGAGCGGACAGGGCCGCGGTCCTCAGATGCGAATCGAGGACGTCGTACATGGCGATGAGCGTGCGCTCGCACCACTCCTTGGTCTCGGCGCGGTCGTCCTCGTCGTCGAGGTTGACGGTGCGGACGGCGGCGATGCGGCAGGCACGCTTGGTGTCCAAACGCTCCCACTGCAGCGGCCCGGCCCCGATCCTCTCCTCCCACCGTTCACGCTCAGCGGCGAGATCATCGAACACCCGCTTCGTCGGCGCCTTCTTCTTGAGGTCGAGGTACACCTCGGTCCGAAGCTCGTCGAACGCGAAGTTCAGCCGCCAGTTGCCGAACGGGCCGAACGCGAAATCCGACCAGTTGAGCAGCCGCCGGGCCGGGATGTTGATCCCGCGCCTCTGCGCGTTGACAGCGGTCAGCACTTCGTTGATGAACTCCTGTCGGACCGCGTTGAGCGGGTTCGTCGACTCCGCATCGCCCGAGGTGGACTTGACCGCCTTCTGCCAGTTGTTGGGGCGAGAAACCACGGTGAACACCGGTGCCCGCGTGGAGGCGTCCCCGATCTGCACCACCGACACCTCCACCCCGAAGAATCCAATGCTGCTGTCGGTGCGCTCGTTGAGCCAGTCCATGGCACTGCGGTGGTCCTCACGGAACCGGGTGGAGATCCACACCACCACGGAGGCGTTCAACCCGGCCGCGTACACGACGCTCTGCCCCAGGTGCAGGTGGTTGGTGGGCTCGAGCTGGTTCTCGATGACGACCGTTCGGCCGTCCTCATCCTCGGCCTGGATGTCGAGCTTGAACTCCCCGACCTGCACCTCTGTAGTCACCACTGACAGGGACATGCCGAGCACGTCGTCGAGCACGTCGATGTTCTCCGCCAGCCACGGAGTGAACGCTCCGGACTCCGTCGGCCACACGTCCCGTATGTCCCTGATGCGCTGCACACGCCCGAGATTGCTGCTGTCCAGTGCCATGCCGCGCACCCTAGCGGGAGGCCGGCGACCCCGCAGCGACAACGCTCGGAGGCTGCCTCTCGCCCGACGGGCCCCGGCATGCCCCGCAGATACGATCCCGGCAATCGTCGATCACGCTGGGAGGTACAGCGCCATGTGCAGGTGCGAGGACGACGGGGGCCGCAGGTGCCCCAGCCAACGCGACCCGGTCCGCAGGGCGATCGCCGTAGCCGCACAGCTCGTCGCACGCTGGGACAAGCGCCACCAGGAAGCGCTGGCCCGCGGCGACCAGGAAGCCGCGGACAAAGCTCTGGACAGGTTCGTCGCCGCGCTCGACTCCCTCGGCGAACGCGAAGGCCGCGTCCGCGATGCCCTCCGCGCGGCCATCCCGCCCACGCGGGCTGACGAGTACACCACCGACCGGCTCCGCGCCATGGACGTCGACGAGCTCGGCGAGGCCCTGGCCGGCCTCAACGACGACCCCATCGCCGCGGACCGGGTCGTCGCCGAGATGGTGCGCCGTGACGACGAAAACCAACAGCTTCACGACCGGCTGAGCGTCGAAGCCATCGCCGGCATGGACGACTTCGACCGCTACACCGCGTGGGTGCGCACCGCCGAGCACCCGGAGTTGCGGGCCCGGATCGAGGACCAGTGGCGCCGCGAGGGCGTGAACCCGGCCGCAATGACCGGCACCGACCCCTTTGCTGCGGACAGCGCCGACGACGGCCCCGACCTGTCCGATGAGGACCGCCAGCGTCTCGCCGAGGGCTGGCAGACCCTGTCCTGGCGCAAGTACGCGGCGCTGGAGGAGTCACTGATCACCAACCCGGCGCACCGCACCAGCCTGGAGGAGATCAAGGCCCGCGGCACCATCAAGGAACTCGAGAGCGAACTACGCCAGGAGTACAGCCAGTACCTGGAGGAGCTGCACGTGCGGGCCGAGGACGCCTGCCGCGGCACCCTACTGAACCGCAAGGGCACGGCCCGGCGGGTCGACCCCACCGCGATCCTGCGCGGCAACGTGGTGATGCTGCGCGCCTACGCCTCCGAGGAACTGCGCTCCTTCCTGGCCAAGGAAGGCGGCGGCGTCTCGTACTCGCGGTGGCTGTCCGAGCACAAGCAGTCCGCGGACGCGCCGACGTCGCAGCGCCGGTTCGAGGACCGCGATGTCGTCGCGTAAGCCGGCGAAGGTCCAGACGTTCCGGGACCGCCAATACCCGGCCTCGCTGCAAGAGATCCTGGACGCCCAACAGCAGGGCGCCCAGGCGGTCAACGACAACCTCCCGCCGGTGGTCTGCCCCTACCGCGGGACCGGTGAGCAGGAAATATTTTTGGCCGCGATGTGGCACCGCGGCTACCGGCACCGCCAAGACATCATCCGGGCCGCGACCAGCGGAGACGACCCCGACTAGCACCCCTTTCCGGAAGGGTATCGACGAAGGGATACTGCATCCCCCATCCGCCAAAAATGCCCTATACGCAGGCAAAACGGTGCGCTACTGTCGTCGTCATCGGAGAGCCACACGACCCGGAGAAAGGACCCCGCGATGCGAATCATCATGGCGACCACCACCCACTGCACCCTGTGCCCGCAAGTGATGAAGCGACTGGACAAGCTCGGGGTGGACTACGAAGCCATCGACATCGCCGTCGATACCGGAATGTACGACCTCGTCGTCAACGACCTCGGTCTTCGCCAGGCGCCCGCGTTCCTGCTCCTCGACGGCGACGACCCCGCCACCGCGACCGTGCTCGACCACCTCGGCGCCTACGACAAGGACCGGCTGCTCGAGTGGCAGACCCGCACGCTCAGCGTCGCCGCCTGACCTGACGACCCCGCCCCTGGCCCGGCCCCGAACCACTCCGGTTCGGGGCCGTTCGGCGTACGTCTCCCCTAGCGCAGCTCGCGGGCGATCGCGCGGCGCCGCTGCTGGGACCTGCTGCCCTTACGGCCCCGCCGATCCCCACCCGGCCGGGCAGTGGCAGCCGCGGCCTGGGCACGCCGCGAGGCCAACTCGTCGGCCGTGGCCGCGCGGGCGGTGACGATACTCATCGCTCCTCCTAGTTCGCTCGTCGATCCACTGGCTACCCATGCTCCCCGCGCTCTGGCCGGTTGCAGCAGTCAGAACACTCCCGGGGCCGGCATGCTCGCGTGCGACGATGACAGGCATCGGAGAACCACCCCACCGCTGGGAGAGACGATGACCGACGCGTTCACCGCCCTGTGTCGACAGCGAACCGACCTCGAAGCGCGCCTCGACAGCGCACGACAAGTGCTCGACGACCGGTCCGGCGCCTACAACGCCACCACCGATGGTCTCGCCGAAGCACTACGCCGGTGGGAGACCAGCACAGGCCAGCCCCCCGCCGAACAGAGAGCACTCCAAGAGCAGTACCTGAACGGCGAACGCGCCGCAGCCACCGAGTACGCCACCAGAGCACGACGTTGGGGCGCCCAGCCACACGACGGCCCCCTGCACGCCCTCCCCTGCGGAGACGACCCGCAGCTGACCGCCCCGATCCTGCGGCATCGCCTCATGGGCACGTTCCGCCTGTCCCCCGACCCCGACACCAGCAGCCGACTGACACTGCTCCGCGTCGCCGACGACGGCACCCGTACCCGCCGCACCTTCGACTACGGCAGCCACATCGACGCCAAGCTCCGAGACGAACTCACCCTCGCCACCGTGCTGCGCCACCTCATGCGAGCCGCCGGCAACCACGAACGGATGCTCGCGCTTCTCGGTGAGACCGCCGGCCACTTCATGCCCGCCCTGACCCCCTAGCCCCCCTTCGAGGAAAGGACCCCGACCGTGTGCCTGTCCAGCAAGGAACCCAACGGGCCGAAGCAGTGCCCCAGCCACGCCCGCGCCGCCCAGGACAGCGCCGCCCAGCAGGTCGCTGTCCTGGAGAAGGACTACGACGACACCGTCACCCAACTGCAGGCGCAGATCCCCGACAGCCCCACGGTCGAGCAGCTGGTCGCCTTGTACCCGGAGAACGAGGACTTCATCCGCCACATGCAAGAGCAGGGTGAGTCCGTCGGCCTGCACCCCGAGTGGACAGACGAGGACGGCCGGCCCCTGCTGATGGTCGGGAAATCCCAGGACGAGGACGCCGCCCCTGCCCCCGGCGCGGAGACCCCGATCGACACCACCACCCCCATGAAGCCAGAGGAGCGGCCGGTCTCCTTCGCGGACATGGACCGAAAGGAACGCGCAGAAGCGATCCGCGCCGAGATCGACGACGCGATCGCCGAGCTCGGCACCGCCGACGGCTGGCAGAAGTTCATGGACTTCCGGTCCCAGTTCACCTCCTACAGCCTGACCAACGTCCTGCTGATCCAGGCCCAGTACCCCAACGCAACGATGGTCGGCGGCGCCAAGTCCCGCTGGAACAGCCTTGGCCGCAACATCCGCAAGGGAGAGAAGGCGATCTGGATCAACGCGCCCTGCACCCGGCGGATCAAGGAAACCGACCCCGACACTGGCCAAGAGAAGACCGTCACCCGCACCACCGGGTTCAAGCCCGTGCCGGTGTTCGATGTCTCCCAGACCGAAGGCGACCCCCTCCCCGAACAGCCCACCTACACCACCACCGCACTGTCCCCCGGACAGGCACCACCCGGCATGAAGGAAGGCCTCGAGTCCGACTTGAAGGCCAAGGGCTACACCGTCAGCTACGAGAACACCGGAGACAAGGGCGGCTGGGTCGACTTCCGCGCCAAGCAGGTCGTCATCGACTCCCGCGCCAACGACCGCGAGCAGGCCGTCACCCTCGCCCACGAGCTGGCCCACGTCGAACTCGGGCACGGCGAGAAGGTCAACCAGTACCACCTCGGCAAGGGCGGCAAACGCGGAGACATGGAGGTCGAAGCAGAATCGACCGCCTACGTCATCGGCCGCCACTACGGCATGCGCGACCACTCCAGCCGCTCGTTCTCCTACATCGACGGCTGGGCGAAGGGTGACAAGGAGAAGGTCCGCAGGTCCGCCGAAGCCGTCGTCGGAGCCACCAGCCGCATCCTCGACCGGCTCGGCAAGTTTCAGTGACCATCGACAAGGAGACCAAGATGGGCACCACCCCCACCCGCCGCTACGAAGCCACCGTCACTGACCCCGATACCGGTGACAAGCACACCTTCACTGCCGCCACCGAAGATGCCCTCGAAGACGCCATCGAGGCCTACTTCGGTGGCGACGACGCCCCCGACACCTAGCCTTCGGTCCTCTGTAGGTGTTGGCAGCGGCGACGCCCCCGACGACTATCCCGTCGCCGCTTTCGGCAGCAGGTGCGCCGAGACCGTCTGCGCGGCCTCGGTGATCTGGTCGGCCAGCACGGTCAGCGACCTCAGCCAGGAGGCTGCGCGCCTCATCGCCTCGGTGTCGACCTCGACCATCAGCGACGACGCCAGCGCGCCGTAGCGCACCGTGACGAACAGGCAGTCGCTGAGCACCTCCCCGTCGGGGCCGCGCTGGTAGAACGGTTCGACGTGCACGGGAATGTCGCCGAGCAGCCACGCGGAGGCGTCGTCCACCTCGGTGATCACGTCGAAGAACTCGTGCAGGTTCTGGGGAGCGGCGGGCGGCGCCTTCTCGGCGCGCTCGCTGAGCACTGCTGCGGCCAGGGGGATGTCCACGGAGTACATGGCAGGGTCCTCTCGTCGGGGTCGGACCCTCACCGTCTCAGCGGCCGCCGCCGGTGCAGCAGGCCGCCCATCGCCCAGTTCCCGACCGCATCTGTCTCCGCAGCCGCATACTGGCTGCATGGACGAACCCACCCCATCCCTTGTCGTTGATGCCGTCCGACGAAGCCTCGCCGAGCACGGCGTGGAACTGCTGCACGAGAAAGTCGCCGCATGGTTGCGGTGGATCCAGGAACACAGGCGTGACCAGGACAACAACCGTGGCGGCCCCGCGACCAAGGACCTCGACGCCCACGAGTGGTGCCACCTGATCCTGTACGTGCACGAAGCCGCCCCCAAGGGGCCGGACAGCCTCACAACGGACGATGCCCGCAGCTCAGTGGCCAGACTCGTCGACAAATGGCTGGGCATCCACTACTGGAACCTGCTCTGTTTCGCCGACACGGACGACTTAGACGACGACACGGACGACTTAGACGAGGAGGACGACGAGCCCGTCACCATCGTGCTGCCGCTGGCGGTGTTCACCAAGGCACTGGCCGTGATGTCCCTGGTTTCCGCGTCCACCAACGCCCTCATCTCCGCGTGTGTGGAGGCCCACGGTGCGCCGCCTACCTTCAGCGCGACCGATCCCATGGCGATCGAGGACTACCCCGAGCTCGTCGAGATGCTGGCGGTGCAGACCCGCATCAGCCAACTGACCTCGGTCTCCAGCATCATCGCCGGGCTTATCCGAGATACCGCGGGAGACATCGAAGTCCAGGACAGCCTCGTCGAGAAGATCATCGAAGAACTCCAGAGGTTCTGCGACCTGGATGTGGTGCGCGACCTACACGCGACACCTCTCGAACCCGCGTTTTTGGGAACAGTCAGAGATCTGGCTGTCCGTTGCGCCGACACGGTGGTACAGCTCGGCGATGCGCTGGAGATGGCGGACCTCGCCTGATCCGCCAGAGCCGTATCGGAGGCTCCGTGGCTGCCTGCAACGCACCCGGCCGCCAGAGGCAGGTGCCGAAAACACGCGTCTCGCTGCGTCACCCCGTGAGGGGAAGGTCGAACAGTCCGCCGTCTGTGGTCGGCGCGCCGGGGGTGTCGGGCTGGATCCGGGCCACATCCTGCTCGGTGAGGAGCTGCCCGGGGTCGAGGGCGTCCATCGCGCGGGTCAGGCCCACGTAGGCGAGCATCAGCTCGGCGTTGTGCTCGTCCTCGTCGACGCCCGGCATGGGGGTCTCGATCTGCCAGTTGCCGTTGATCCGCACCCGGGGAAATTCGAGCCCCTTGGCCTTGTGTGCGGTGGAAGCGATCAGGGCAGCCCGTGACCGGGGAACCAGGTTCTCCATCGCGTCCCGCACCACGTCCAGGCCGTGGTCGTCGACGAGCTCCACGAGGGTCTTGAGCTCGGAGACGCCGGGGCTGTTCTCGACGTACTCGGTCAGGTCCGACCAGGTGCTGAACGCGGCCAGGGACGGGTCCTTCGGGGAGATGCCGGCCTGTAGCTGCTCGGCGGAGTCGCAGAACCGGAGCGCCGCGGCGCGGTCTCCCTCGAGCGCGGTCGCCTTCCCTGCCTTCTGCGCGGCGATCACCTCGGCGATCGCATCAGCGTTGGTGCGGCATAGCACCGCATCGACCGGCTGGTCTGTCGTGATCAGCCGGGACTGCTTCGCGGGGTTGCCGCGCACCCGCATCGTCTCGCCCAGCTGCTGCAGGTAGGTGTTGGCGGCGGCGGCGATGGTGTCACCGAACCGCCACGACTGGGTCAGGGACCGCTCGACGGCGTCCGGCACATCGTGCAGTGCGTCCCGGGCCCCGGTGAAGCCGTAGATGGCTTGGGCGCTGTCTCCGACCATCACCCGCTGCAGATGGGACTGTGCCAGGACGATCTCCCGCAGGATCGGGTTGAGGTCTTGGGCCTCGTCCACGATGAGGTAGTCGCCGTCGCGGCCGACCCTTGGGGCGGTGTCGGCCCACATCTTTAGGTAGTGGTCGTGCTGGAACTGCACCTCGAAGCGTTGTGGGTCGAGCACCAAGCGCCACGCCCGCCGCGCGAGCGGCAGTACCTGCTCGATCATCTGATCGCGGGCCAGGCCGTCGACGCCCACCTGGTCGGGCACGTGATGCGGGCCGATGCCCTCGTCAGTGGTGCGGCAGAACTGCTCCAGGGTGCGTAGCGCGAGCCTGGTCATCACGTACTCCGACAGCACGCGCGGACCAGCTCCCCCTGTCGGCAGCCACAGCTTGGTGGCGCCGAGTGCGTCGATGGTGTCGCGCCAACGCGGGCGCGGCGCGTTGAGCTTGCCCAGAAGGGCGGCGTGGGGGCCGGTCTTGAGATGGCGGAACGCCAGCGCGTGCGCGGTGGACGCCTCCACCGACTGCGGGAACCGGGACTTGGCTTCGCGGGCGACGGAGGCGTTGAACGCCAGGTACAGGCCGCGTCTCCGCGGCCGCCGAGAGGCCTCGAGGCGGGCTAAACCGAGAACCGTGGATGTCTTTCCGGATCCGGCGCAGGCCGACACCGTCAGCTGCTGCCCCTGCTGGAACACGTCCACGATGTGAGCCTGCTCATCGGTGGGCATGTGCCCGCCGAACGCGGCCTTGGTCTGCTCATTGGTTGGCGGCGGCGGGTCGAGTGCCGGCGGGCCGGCGACCGTGATCTGCTCTCGCGGCACCGACGCGGCCGCCGGCGGAAGAGTGTCCAGGGGTTCGAGGTCGGTGAGGTTGCGCCGCTGCATCATCGCGGCGAGCAGGAGCCCACAGGCGTGCGCGTCGTCCAAGGCGCGGTGCGAGTTGACCGCGGGGAGATCGAACTCGTCAATCAGGTGGACGAGCTTGTTGGAGGGCATCCGGAACTGCTTGCGGGCGGTGGCCAGGGTGCAGACCCCCTGCCAGGTCGGGGCGGTTTCGCCGAGGCGCTGGTACTCGGCGGTGAGGAACCGGTTCTCGAAGGCCAGGTTGTGCGCCACCAGACCACTACTACCGACGAAGGTACGGAACTCGGCGAGCACCGTCGCCAGCGGCGGCGCGGACCACACCTGTTCTGGCGTGATCCCGTGGACGCGCTGTGCGGCCGGGTTGAGAGGGACGTGCCGACCCGGATTGGCCAGGGAGGAAAAGCGGTCCATGGCTGTCCCGTCCGCGGCGAAACGGACTGCGGCGATCTCGATGACGCGAGCGACGTCGGCAGTGCCCGTGGTCTCGACGTCGACCGCCACGAACGGCGCGCGGGTCAGGATGCCCGGCTGTCCGGGTTTGGGACGGCGCACGGTCCGTTGGGTGATGATGGGCGTGGCGTGCTCAACATTCATAGTGGGCTACTCATCTGGGGTTGTTGCCTGCGGTCTTCTCCGATGGGGCACAGGGTAACCCCAGGGTGTGACACCGCCCGCTCGCGCTAGTGGTCACCGTCTGGTCTGGTGGTGGCCCAAGTAGGGCTTACGCGGCGAGACGCTTCACCAGGGTCTGGCGAGACCAGCCGATCACCTCGCAGATGTACTTCCGTGTCGCTCCCGCGCTCAGCAGCGCCTCGGCCACGGCCGCCCGGTCGGTGGGGGCCACTGCGGGAGGAGGGGTGTTGTTGCGCCACGCCGCCAGGCACCGTTCGATGACGATCTCGTCGACGAGATCGTCGTCCTGCCTCTCGGGGGAGCTCGTGTGGGGTACAGCGTCCGGATCGTCGATGCTGTCCTCTTCCCACGCCAGGGCAGGCTGCCAACCACGCCGTTCGGCCAGTCGCTGCGCCCGCCTGGATGGACCCTGTTGGAGCTGCAGATCGTTGAACACGGCGGCGATGCGGCGGGCTGCCGCTGCGGTCAGACCGGCGTGCTCCTGGTTGAGGAACCAGTTGAGGTGGTTGTAGGCCCAGTTGCACCGCTGCGCGAGGTCGGTCTGGGGCCATCCGGCCGCCACCAGAGCCTGGAGTCGTCGGCGGCTGCCTACACCGTTGACCACGGCGTCGTCCGGGGCGTCGCGATAGCCGAGATGAACGCTGTCGATAGAGAGGGCGAGCAGGTTCGTGGCGTGGCGGCGGGAGATGACGAAACCGTCGCCTCCGGGGTGTGCGTGGATCCGTTGGACGACGCAGTCGGAGGTGCCGAGGCGGGCCGCGATGTGGCGCAGAGGCATCCCTGCGGCGACGAGCTGGCGCAGGTGCTGCTGGGCTTTGTGCCCGTCCACGTAGCTGGATTCCCAGCGGCCGTAGAGGACCATGCGCTTTCGGTGTGCTGCGTAGTGGGTCGCGCAGCGTCCCCGTTTCTCCGGGCGTCGTTCGCAATGGTCGTGAAGGCATACGGGGCGAGGTGAGGTCATTGGTGGGCTTCTTCTGGTTCCACGGGTCGGTGAGGCCCCGTCATAGGGGCTGGGCGGGACTCATGGTCTCAGCCACTCTTGCCGATGCAGCACTGCGTAACTGCTGGCTGGAGTGGGTTTAGAAGATGTGGGTGATGTTGCTGTCGATGGTGGCTACCTGGGTGTGGTCCTTGCCCCAGCGGGTGAGGACCGTCGCGGCGGTAGCTGCGTCGACGGGAGTCCACAGGGTCATCTCGCGCATCTGTGTCTCCTTGCCGACGTAGGGGACGGCGCAAGCGGGGAGCAGCATAAGGCTGTAGGTGGCGGCATTGGAGCGGTAGGCGACCACGTCGAGGTCCGACAGTTCTGAGTAGCCGTAGGTGCGGGCTAGGTTGCCGGTCTCGGTGATCCACCACCTGCCGGCGGGATCGTTGAGTCTGTCGCGCTCGGGCCCCGGTAGTACGTCTTCGGGCCAGGTGCGGCAGTACTGGGAGGCTGCTGTGATCGTCATGCCGTGGTGGTTAACGAGGTGCCTAGCTGCGTCCCGTCGCGCGATGGCCGAAGTCGTCCAGGTTGGCGCCCCCGCTTCGGGCACCCACGTCTCGGCGAGCGTCGAGAGGATGTGCTCGAGATCGGCGTCGAGGGTGTCAGCGTTGTCGTGGGAGTCGATCGCTGCCGCCAGTGCCCCCAACGTAGCCAGGTGGGGGTCGCTGTCTCCGACCGTCAGCACTGAATCCGGCACGACGATTTCGGCCCAGAGTCCGGAACGCGGGCTGTACCCCCACTGTCCGCGGTAGGAGTTGATCTCAAGAGGGTGTGGCAGGTGCATGGAAGTCTTTCCGACAAGGGGCGGTGCACTGGCGACGGTATCGGCTGCACATGCCGGTGTGCGGTTCTGCTGCACGCGGTTGGACACGGCCACGCGTTGACCGTTGGGTTCGACGCGGGCGGGGCCTAGACTGTAAGGCATCGGAGACGGCCTACGGGATGGAGGATCGGATGACGCAGACAATGTCGCGTGCGGAAGCGATTCGTGCCGCCCAGGCCGAGCGCGCCCAACGCGCCGAAGCGGAAGACCGTGCCGCGGAGTACGCGGCCGCGGCCAGTCCTGGGAAGCGACCTAAGGCCGCGGCCAAGTCATCCTCGGTGAAGGTGGACCGCCCTCGGTCTACGTCTCCTCTGGTTCGTCTGATGTCGGGTGCCGCTCTCGTGGCCATCGTCGGCGCCGGGGGCTGGACCGTGGTGTCCATGAGTGGCGGCAATGAGCCGATGTCCGTTGAGGATCAAGCGTCGGCCTCAGCCGGTGAGGCTGATGTCGCGCCGGTTGTGCGTCCCTCCGCTCCTGTGGGGCCGCAGTCTGGCTTCGATTCGGATGCGATGGCCACCCTGGTCTCCAAGCGTGAGGCTGAGGCCGAGAAGCGCAAGGTGGAGGCAGCCAAGGAGAAGCGGGAGAAGGAAGAGCGGGAGAAGGCCGAAAAGGAGCGTCGCGACCGTGAGGCCGCGCAGCGGAACGCCGCGGCTCCCGCGCCGGCCTCCGCCCCGGCTGCCGCGCAGGCCCCCGCCCCGGCTGCCGCGCAGGCCCCCGTGTATCAGCCGCCGGCCCCGGTGTATCAGCCGCCGGCTCCGGTCTACCGCGCACCGGCTCCCGCCCCTGCCCCTGCCCCGGCGCCAGCCCCCGCACCGGCCCCCGCGCCGGCTCCCGCCCCGGCCCCTGCCCCCGCGCCGGATGTGCGTCTAGCCCCGGTCGCGCCTCCGGTGGTCAAGCCGGTTCAGATCCGCTGATCACGTCAAGACGACGCCGGCGGCGCCTCCTGTGCAGAGGCGCCGCCGGCGTCGTCTAGGTGATGCGTGTGGGGAGGCCCGCCCCTCGGTCGAACCTCCCCACAACACCCATCGTGATACTGCCTCTCCAGGCTGACACGGCTTACCGATCAATGTGCCGGTTCGCCGGGTTCCGTGAATACCGTCACGGTCGTCTTCGAGGGACGATTCGAGTGGAGCGACGACCCGGGCGTGGGGACCTGCTGGTCATGGCGAGCTACTAGCGGCGCCGCCAGCGCATCAGCAAGTGCTGTCAGGAACCGGGAGGCCAGAAGGTCGGTGTGGTCGTCCAGGACTGTGCCCGGCTCCCAGGCCGGGCGTTCCTGCTGGCGTCGCTCGAGGCCTGCGTCCATCACCGCCTTCCGCGCGGCGGTCTGGCTGTGCCCACTGCCAACTCGGTGCAGACTTTCCCCGTTGAACATCAGCGGAGGCAACTGCTGGTGGCCCAGCGACAGATGTTCACGGACCTGGGCGTCGAACGAGGCGTCCCCGGTGCGGCCCCACCGGCCGGTCATGTCCGACAGATCGAGAACCCTGACGACGTCGCCGACGTCGGGCAGGTGTTCACGGAACCAGGCGACCGCCCTCAACGGCGCCGGCGTCGCGGTCTCATCGGCCAGGGTCGGTCCGGTGACAGTGCCGGTGCGTAGCAGGGGGTACGGCAGAACGAGCATGCCGTCTGCCGGTAGGGCTGAAAGTGCGGCCGAGTCGGGTTCGCGGTAGCGGGTCGTGTCCACCAAGGCCGCTAGCGCCGCCTGGCAGGGCGGGCTGAGAGTGTAGGTGGCCCCGTAGCGGATCTGATCAGAGCGGGTCTTACAGAGGCGAGCCACGTGCCGAGCAGTCGCCGACAGCCCATCCTGCGGCGGCGCCGGCAATGACGTGAGAGCGAGTCCGTGTCGGGCTGCGAGCCACTTCGGCATGATCTCGGCGATGTCTGCGCGGGCCCCTCCGCCGGTGGCCTTCCACCACTGCAACGCCTGCTGCTGTTCGGGCAGGTACCGCATCAGCGCTGCCTGATCGGTCGTGAGCCAGTCGGCGAAGGCGTGGGCCCATGCCGTCGCCTGCCGTGCAGCGCGGGGCGAGCTCCAGCGGGCAGTCTCGTCACCGCGCGCCATCTGTGCCTGCCAGCGGCTCACTGGTATCCCCCCGGCCCGTACGCGGTGGCCAAGGCGTCGGTGACGGCGCCCGGAAGAGCCTCGAGCAGTGACTGTGCGTCAGCGGTCAGGGTTGCGACTCCGTCGGGAAGGTAGCCAGGAGCCTCCTCGTCGATCGAGATCCACAGCAGCCGCACGCCGGCAGCATGCAGCTCCTGGATCGCGTGCGCCGCGCGCTGAGGGGACTGCAGCACGCTGTCGGAGATGATGACCAGGAGCCTCGAGTCGTCCGGGTAGTGGTCCAGTTCCAGTCGAGCCCGGAGGAGGTCCAGCACTTCCGGTAGAGCGCCGGAGTGGTTCACAGCGCCGGGCTCGGCGGTCTCGAGCGTCGGAACATGCGTGGTCGATCCGGATTCGATCAGGTGGGCAGAGGTGTCGAAGGTGGCGAGCGCGACAGTGCTGCGCGCCTGCCGGGCACGGGCCGCGGCGGCCTCGACGACCCAGGCGGCGCCCATCGCGGCGTCGAGCATGTCGTGCATCGACGGAGAGTGGTCGATCGCGATGCCCAGGCGCAGCGCGGGGGCGCGCAGAGTTCGGCGCCGCTTTCGTTGCCATGGTGTCGCGGTTCGGGGAAGGCCGAGCTGCGCCTGCGCGTCTGCCTGCATCGCCTGTTCGAGGTCAAGTCGGCCCGGCGGCACGGCCTGGGAGACGGTGGTCTCGTCCAGTCCCCGGTCGCTGGCCCGGTCTAGGCGGTTCGCGACGAGGGTCACCGCATCGAGCTCTGCAACGGTGGCCGTCCTGGTCGGGTAGTGGGTGGCGGGAAGTCGCGCGGTCACAGCTGGGTTCCTTCGGGTCGGAGGCAATCGGGTGTTGCCAGTGATAGTGCCTGTGGGGTGTGCCGACTGTGGTGCCACAGCGCCAGCAGGGCCGCGCATACTGGGCGCCACACGCTAACCCACCCCTGCGACACGACGAAGGATCCCACCCGATGACCACCACCCTGGCCGCCTCTCACGACACCCTTCCCGTTGCCTGGTGGCTGCGGAGGGGGACGCTCCGCCCTGGATCGGATGATCCGATCGGGATGCTGCTGTGGCGAGACCCCGAGGCCGGCACTCAGCTGGTGGCCGCGCACCGCAGTCGGTCCGGAGTGCTGCTGTCGGCTGACCATTCGGTGCTGATGAATGAGGCCCGTCAGGCGTTCACCGCCGCGACGCCAACGCAGGCGTACTCGGGGGTTACGCAGGTGGCCGTCGAGGGCGGTAGCCCGACCTATGACCAGCTGCTGGCTCTGATCGAGTCGCCACCGGCGAAGGGGGCGCTGTACGCCGACGTGGAGGCCAACGCAGACGCGGCGCTGGCGCACACCGCTTCACGTCCTGCCCCGCAGTCGGCATCAAACCCCGCCCAGCCTTCTGCGCCGGCGGAGGTCGCCGATCCGGTGGTGCTTGCCGACGGCCGGATCTACCAGCCTCGCCCCATCGCTGGTAGCACTGACGTCCAGCTGCTGCGGCAGGCGCGCGGCGCCCTGTTCACACGGATCGTTGGCACGTCGGGCAACGGCAAGACGATGCTGGCCCAGGCCGCGTTCGGAGACGACCTCATCGTGGTTGAGGGCCACGGAGCGTTGTCGGTCGACGACCTGGTCGGCAAGTGGGTCCCGCGGGATGACGGGCCGGGGTACCGGTTCGCCTACGGCCCGCTGGCAGAGGCGATGCGTCAGGGCAAGGTGCTGCTGATCGACGACCTGACACGTGCACCCTCCGACACAGTCAACGTGCTCATGGGGCCCGCCGACGACCGTCGCATGCTCGTCATCGACGCGCTGCCCGACGAGCCGGTTCTACACGCCGCCGAGGGCTTCCACATCGTGGCGACCTATAACCGCACCGGTGTCGCGGTCCGCCCCGTCGACGAGGCGATTATGCGACGGCTCCCACTCGAGATCGAGGTAACGACCGACTACGGTCTTGTCTCCTCGCTTGGGGTCGACCCGCGTCTGGTGCAGGCTGGCAGGCTGCTCGCCGCGCGGGCATCGTCGGCCCGAGACGCCGGCCGCCCCACGGTGTGGGCGCCACAGACCGATCATCTACTCAAGGCGCAGAAGGCACTCGACATGGGGCTCGGCGACCATGTGGCCGCGTCGATGCTGCTGGCGGCCTGCCCTGAGCCGCAGCACCTGCCGCAGGTTCGTGACGTCCTCATCGAGGTGTTCGGGCACGACGTCGGACCCCTGGTGCAGCAGGAGCAGTCGTGACCGCGCTGCCCCGATGGATGCTCCCCTCACCGCAGCCAGCGGACTCGGCGGAGCAGAAGATGCTGATAGTCACCGTCAGCGGAGACGGCGGGACGTCGGCTGCACGACGGGTGATGACGGCCGTCTACCTGTGGGCGCGGCACGCTGGAGTTCCCCCGCCTGAACTGGGGAAGGCGCGGCGGTACGGCCCGCATGTGGCGGTGCCGTTCCGCGAGACCCCGGCGATCGCGGCGAGCGAGCAAGCGGCAGCGGAGATCAGGGAGCTCTTCGACTCCGGCGGAGGATCCACCCTGCTGGGAGCGAACGACACCGGAGCTCACGTCCGGGAAGTGTGGTGGGGCTAGACCACGACCAGGTCGACGAACTGCATGTTCGCCACCTGTGCTGCCGCGGTCACGCCCCCGGTTCCGACCAGTAGATCCAGCTCCTGGCGGCCGAAGACCCGCTGCATCGGCTGTGCGTAGGCGCGACACACATCAGCCCATGGCCCCGCAGTGACGATCCCATCGCGGAAGACCACGACCACGCCATCGTCGTAGCGCAGCGCGGTGCGGATATGGCCAGTGGAGACGTAGCTGTCGCTGGTGCCAGGTGAGATGGAGAGGTCGTTGGCGCCGGCCTCGTGAGCGCTGTCGTCCGCCGAATCGAGCCGGATGATCATGGAGACACCTACCGTGCAATCCCTGGGCCGTGAGCACTGCTCATCATGCCTGCTCGTAGGCGGCGCGGCCAGAGGTGCGCGACTATCCGGCGCCGTCCAGTCCCCGCGCGGTTCAACTAGCGGTGGTGTGCGTCAGCTGCCCATCGTCGGTGAAGTGGGCGGTCACTGTCCAGCCCTCTCGCCAGGTCAGCCTCATGGCGGTGCGGTCGCGGCGCTCCTGCCGGGTCAGGTGCCGCAGGGCCGCGTAAGCGCGCACTGCCCGCCGGGCGTCCGTGGGCTGCACCGTCCATGTCGAGGGGTCCAGCGTCTGGCGGACCGTGGTCGGGGTGGGCGCGGGCAACTCGAGCGCTGGGTGCCGCAGGGCCGCGTGCATGACCATGCCGTCTACGCCGAAGGCGAACGACGTCCACCAGCGGTGAATGGACGCGGCTCCGACGACGAGGCGGCGGGCGTCTCCAGGTTCGAGCGCCAGCCGTGCAGTGGTGAACACCGGCATGTCGCGGGCCTGACCGAACTGGCGGGCCAGGTCCGCCTGGATCCGTCGGGGCGGGGTCACGTTGGGGGATGCCCAGCCCCACTCCCAGGTGCCGTCCTTGTCGACGCCGATGATCTGGGTGTCACAGTCCAGCGTCCGGCGGCCCTCGAAGTGCGAGGTGCCCATCTCGGGATGGAGCCGCCACCGCGGGGTGGAGCCGATCAGCGAGACGAAGTGCAGTTGGTGTTCGTGGGCGTAGAGGCACCCTCGATCGACGGCGTCGGCGAGAGTTCGGCGTTGGGGTGCGGCGGTGGTGGTCACAGCAGGGGTCCTTTGTCGGGAACGGCCTCACTGGTGAGGGTAAGGGGCGCCCGTGCCGCGGAGTCTCCGCGCTTGCCTTCGCTGCGTACAGCGCAGAAACGCCCCGCACCAGATTGGTGCAGGGCGCTTCATCCCCACAAAGAGAACCCACCCCTGGGAACCCTGCGGGATGGCTCATCGAGCCGTGCCGACGAGTGTAGACCACCGGAACCGGTCCGTCACCGGCTGCCGGCGCCGACACCGTCGGGAAGGCCGACGAGTTCGCCGTCCGGCCAGCGAGCAGCGCTGGGAGGAGGCTGCGCGGGACGCAGCACACTGCCCGAGTCCCCGTCGCGGTAGCTCTGCCACAGGCCTCGCAGATGCGTGAACGTGGCCCACTGCCTGTCGTAGGTGTCCGGGTTGATCAGCTGGGGCACCACCGCGCTGGGTGAGACCGCGATCGCGAGCAGATGGTCGGGCCGGGCGTAGGGCCAGCTCTCCCACACTCCCCTCTCGGTGTCTGTCACATGTTCGTCGGCGTGCAGGGCGTTGAGCAGCTGCATGCCCACGCTGGGCGAGAGCGGCTTGGTGAGGCCGTGCCGATCGTCCTTGGTCTTGAAATCGCCCACGTACAGCCGTCCTGCGGCGCGGAAGACGATGTCGAGTGTTCCAGCGACCTGCAATCCGTGGTTCCAGACGGTGACCTCGTTGGCAACGGCCTGGATGTCCCATCGCTGCCAGAAGTCCATGAGGACGTCGGCGAAGGCTCCCTCGCCGTGGGCGTCCAGGACGTCGCGCTTGTCGTCGACGGCGCCGGCGGAAACAGCACCAAGCTGCCACTTGCCGATGGCCTCGGCGAACTCATGCACACGGTCCCCGCGTTCTGCGGCGGCTCGTGCGACGAGGTCGGGAGTGGCGGAGATCGCGGCTCGTGCGGCGCGGGCCTGCGCTTCGCGGTTACGCCCCTTGGCTTTGGCGGCCTCCACGGCGCGGCCGATGTGGGGGTATCGCGTCAACAGAGCTTCACTGTCCTGCCGGATCCAGGCTGCGGTCGCGTCTTGGACGTGGGTCATCTGCCAGCGGGTGAGGCGTCCACAGTCCGGTGAGACGCCGGTTTCGGGGGCTGGCCCGGGGTCTCGAAGGTCGGGGGCCATGCCAATCACCGTGGTGATCGACGGGACCTGCGGTGGACTGCTGGTGGACCGGGCGTACATCCGGCCCCAGGGTGTGGTGTGTGCCAGGTGAGGGTCTGTCATCGGGTTCCTCGGGGTGGGCGATGGGGGCACCGTATCCCTCGGCCGTCCCGGCTGTGGTGTTCAACGGGGCTGGCCCTCGCCATCTCCTCGGCGAGGGCCAGCTTCCCCATGCAGTATTTCTCCGATGGGCTCGCAGTAACGTGAGCCTGTGCGACAGATTTCCCACCACGAGATACCTGAATCGCGCGTTAAGAATACAACGCAGACCCCACCCTCGCGATACGTACTGACATTGTGCACATTGGGAGTGCGGGTTAATTGTTTGCTGATCCGGCCGCAACTCTAGAAGGGGCCCTCAATGAATACCGCTGAGCTCGTCAACTACTCCGTCGAAGGCCAAGGCCCTGCCCTGGTGATGCTTCACGGCTTCTTCATGTCCACGGCGCTTTTCGATGGCCAGGCAGAGCGCTTCAAGGCAACCCACACTGTCGTACGGATCGACTCGCGCGGCCACGGCCAGACCCCGCACGGCCGGGCCGCCTACTCCTTTTGGGACCAAGCAGAGGACGTGCGGGCCGTCCTGGACGCCGAGGGGATCGACTCGGCGGTCGTGGTGGGCCATTCGCAGGGCGGGTTCATAGCGCTTCGCCTAGCCCTGGCGCATCCCGAGCGGGTCCGGGGACTGGTCCTGATCGCCAGCGAATCCGGGCCCTCCCCCGAGCCGGAACAGCGGGGGTACCAGGAACTGTTCGCGGCCTGGGACGCCCACGGCCCCGTCCCCGAGCTCACGGGGCCCCTGGCCGCGCAGATCATCGGAGACCCGCAGGTGGCAGAGCGTTGGTCCACCTACTGGCAATCGCGAAAGGGCATCCCCGTGGGGCCTGCCGGCGACTGCCTGCTCCACCGAGACGACATTACAGACCGGCTGGGCGAAATCGTCTGCCCAGCCCTGATGATCCGCGGCAGTCTCGACCAGGCAATCGACGCCGAGAGGGCACAACCGCTGATCGACGGACTGCCCGGACTAGAGGCCGCCGTGACGGTCCCCGGCGCCGCTCATGCTCCGCATGTGACGCACCCCCACGTCTGCGACCCAGCGATGGAGGTGTTCCTCGACGCTCTCGATCGCTGCGGCCGAGACTAAGCCCGAACGCCGAGGTACATCTGCCAACCCGCCGAGGCCGATGGCGGGCTCCACAGGTTGACGGTGAGCCCGAACTCGGTGCCGTCATCCGGGTCACAGATCCGCTGCACTGGGTCTTTTCGACCCAGTGCAGGGTCCCCCAATTCCCACATTTCGCGGAACTCGGAGATTTGTTCAAGCCTGGCGTAAACCTCGTCATATTCCGCCCTGATGGAATGTAGAGCGGCGAGCGAGCGCGACCATGAAACCGTTAAATGAGTTTCCTCAAACCAGTCGCACATAATGCGCTTCGCGTCGTCACATTCCAGTAGCCAATAGAGGACGTTCCCATAGTCCTCAATCCCCCGGAACACCCGACAGTATTCATTATTTGCGTAAAGGACATTCCAAGCGAGATCTACATATCCGGCCAAATGGGGACTCAGAGCGTCAACGTAAGCGCGTTGGCCCTCGGTGATCGTCGGCCGCTCCAGCTTCGTCGCAAGAGGGCGGGGCCCCTCACCGGCCAAGGCCAGAGCATGAGCGACCTGGTGGTCGGAGGCGCCTACGGCTGCGGTCAACGCGAGGACCAGGTCCGTGGAGACATTCTTGGCGGCGCCACGCTCGATTTTCTCCACGTACGAAGCAGAGCACTCCGCCAGCTTCGCGACCTCCTCGCGCGACATCCCCTTACGGCGGCGAGACTTCACTGCGTGCCGCAGCGGAACATGACTGCGATCAGTCCTCTCCCGAAGGTTCCGCAGATACGCCCCTAGCGTTTCTTGCTGCGCCACTCCGGTCACCTCTCAACATCGGCAAGCCATGTCATTCGCCGTCACAATATGGCCCCCCACAACACTATGGGCCACCCAGGTCTATATCGAGCAATTACGCCATGCGGAGTGCGCCGGCCAAGGAAGTGGATCAACCCTGCCCGGGTGGCGCAGCCGCGGATCGTCTGGCCGCGCGGGGAGTCTGGTCCCCCCGTGCCACACCCAACCCGCATCACTTCGGCTGTCGCACAACACAGCCACGTCCTCACCAATGGAGGCCGTGAGCCCTCGCTCGACGAACCACTGCCCTCGGTGGCTACCTTCGATCGTCGCCCACACCAGAGCTCCGGCGGACTCCTGCTCGCACCAGCGCGACAGAATCGACTCGGCGACCAAGTGCTGGGCGATCGTCTCCGCAGCCGCACCTGGCACGCAGGCAGCGATCTTCGGCATCGACGCACACGCCGTAGCGAAGGCATCGTGCGCCGGCCCCGGCTCCACCCACGGCAGATCATCACCGGAACCGGTGACCGAGGCTGCGAGATCCCCCGCCGGCGAGACCAGCTTGCACCTGTACTCCGCGCCGCTCACTTGCACGTCGATCGGCCGCCAGTGGGCACTGGGAACGTACCTGCCGGTGGCGGGGAGCATGACGAACTCGAGGTCGGCGGCAGGATGCACCACTTCTGGGCGGCCCGGCACAAACGGGGCCGCGGAGCCGGTCACGTGCCCACCTGGCTGAACCAGAGCGGCTCCGATCCCACCGCTGCGATACTGGGCGCCGACATCGGCTGTGCCCCGGCGGCCATGCCGAAGACGAGCATGACCATCGACAGGAGCACTCCTCCGAGCATCGCTGCCAGGATCACGATCGCGATGATTCTCTTCTTGTTCATCGAGGCCTTCCTGGTTGTGTCTGGCGGCCTGGTCAGCCGCAGGAGGCGTTGCGCATAGTGTCACGACAGTTCGTGCCGCAGATCAGATCGGCATCGTCCAGGCGCCCTCGCGCTTCTCCTTAGCGTCCTTGATGGCGGCGGCCACGCGATCCGCCCACTCTTCCGGGAAGTGCAGTGGAGCATCCACCGACGCCATGAGGGTCCCCGAGGAGTGGCTGCAACGCACGTCCTGGCCCGGGATCCACCACACCCAGGTGGTGGTGGAGGTGACGGCGACGGCCTCCCAGAATCCGGTGACCTTGCCGGCATCCCGGTGCGAGATGCGCACACCGCGGTCCTCGCCGACGTCGATCACGCGGCCGGTGAAGCGGCCCGGCAGTGCGGCGGCGAGATGGCGAGCGTGGTCCTTTTCCAGCAGCATCGCTGCGGTCGTGGGCATTGGAGGTGTCCTTTCACGTGTTGGTGTCCACTGCGGTCGCAGCGGGTGACTCGACGATCCCACCCGTGGTGCGAGATGCAGCATCCGTGAGCCCCACGCCTGGACAGGTTGTGCTCGCCGGGCTCTTGCCGCTGCCTCAAGCAGGGTTTTGAGGTCACAGGCCGGTAATGTGGCGGGCATGTCTGAGGGCCAGATGAGGTTGGCTGAGTTCGCCGCCACCCGCCGGCGCGAGCTGGGCTTGTCATATGAGCAAGTCCAGCAGCGCGGTGGCCCCTCAGATACCCGCATGCGCGCCATCGAGAACGGCACAGGGCCCGCCCTTCGGTCCTCCACACTGGCCAAGATCGACGCCGCGCTGAGGTGGGCCGAAGGGTCCTCGCAGGCCGTGCTCAACGGTGGCGAGCCCACGCCCCTGCAGGACGCAACATCGGTCGCTGACCCCCTCGCCCTCGACGAGGGCAGCTTCGCCGTCTCCAACGACGAGATCGCCGCCATGGTGGCCAGCCTCCGCCAGCTCGACCACGAGTTCCAGACCGTCAACAACGCGGTCGTCGCCGACCCCGGGCTCCATGGCGCCTATCTGCACCACACCTCCGTGGTCTCCACCATCGTCGGCCACTGGGTGACCAGCCTGCTCGAGAGGAACGTGCGGGAGGGTCAACCACTGCCGCCGATGCTGGAACTGGCACTGGGCCCCTACCTGGATGCCGAGATGGTCCACGACCGCTCAGACTTCGAGGAACAGCAGTATCGACGGTGGCTCGCGGGAAGAAGCGTCACTATCAGCGCAGCTCAACGCTCCACGTTCCTCAAACGCCTCGACCGCGCTACCCGCGCTACCTGACCTCGACAGAGCCACGATCCAAGGAGGACGCCCCGTGTCACACGATGACAAGGCGCCACGGGCCGAATCCGCGCTGCCCACTATCTCCGAGCGCTTGAACATGGCCCTGTCCTTGCTCTACCCGGACGCAGACGACCTCGACACCGCTGTCGCAGACCAGGTGTCTGCCACCTCCCCGGCGACTGTCACCGCCTCCCACATCGCAGCCCTACGCGCCGGTGACGTCAACGCGGTGCCAGCGGAAGTCGTCGACGCCGTCGTGGGGTCGATCCAGCTGTCCCGAGAGCTTCTGTTCGGTGATGACCCGGAGATCGTGCTGCCCGCGTGGGCGAGCCTGCAGGCGCTACGAGAGCTTCAATCCACCACTCCACGCCTCGTGCAGCTCAGGTCCGGGGCAGAGCTGAGCCCTCAGGCTCGCGACGACCTTCTACGCTTGCTCAACCCTCGTCAACGGAACGGACGGCCCGACCGGTGACCCGCCGTCCCCCACCGAGGAGCGAGCCGCAGCAGATCGCGGCGGAGATGGTCGAGGAACTGCCCTTCCGGCGCCCCTGGGACATCGACGAGTTCACCGCGGCTGTCGGCCTGCGCACCGGCAAGCCCATCACCGTCGAACCCCTGCCGGCTTCTCTCCAGGACGAGATCACCGGACTCTGGGTCCCCGACCCCCACATCAACCGGATCTACGTCACCACCCGCGGAGACATGTCCTACCAGGAACACATCCGGTGCCACGAACTGGCGCATGTCGTCCTCGCCCACGCTGGTCGCGACGAACTCGACGCCGACTCCTACCGGGCACAGCTGTCGCGCATCGCCCCCAACTTGCCGGCGGCCTTCCTTGACCAGCTCGGCCCGGCCCGGGTGTGTTTCGCCGCCCGCGCCTCGTACCTGTCCGAGCTCGAGCAGACCGCCGAGTGGATGGCCACGCTGATCCAGGCTCGCGCTGACACCATGCGCGGCAACGTCTACCTCGACGGCCACGACACCAGCTCCTATGCCATCGCCGAACGACTGCTCAATGTCCTGGGGTGGAAGTCGTGACCGCCACTGTGGTCGTCACCGCCATCTGCCTCATAGTGGTCTACGTGGCGGTCCGACGGTTCGCCACGCTGCGGACAGCGGGCCCTCTCGCCCACTACCTTTCCGCTGCCCTGCTGTGCTTCGGACTCGGCAAGCTCGCTCGCACCCCCGTGATCTCCGACGACTGGATCGACGGCTGGTTCCACTCCTGGTCCGGCGTCTGGAACATCACCGACCTCGCCGGCATGTCGCTGGGCGTCGCTGGCGCGATCTTCCTCGTCCACGCCGTCGCAGGCATCGTCGGCCGGCCCTTCCCGACCTGGGCGCTCCCCGGCACGATTGCGATGGCCTGGGCAAGCCTAGGCATCACCTTTGCGATGTCCCCGGTACCGCACGCCCCAACCGCGTTTATGACTCGGGACTTCCCGCTGACCGGCTGGTTCGCCGCCTACTGGCTGATCTACCTGACCTACCTCGGGATCCCGTCGCTCAACATCGCAGTGCTCGCGAGTAAAGCCGCCAAGGTGTTTCGACGGGGCACGGCCCACACAGCCGTGCTGTCGGTCGCAGCGGCGGGCTTCGGCGGCTTCCTGTACGTGCTGCACAAGGTGATCAACTTGGCCGCCGAGAACTTCGACGTGCTGCCCTGGTACGCCGACAACGCCCCGACGATCTCGCTGCTAGTGCTGTTGCCCACGCTGCTCATCCCAGCGTGGGGACTGCTGCTGATCCTCAACGCTGCCACACAGGTCAGGCTTGCCCGGCTTTCGCTTCTGCGATCGCGGCTCGCGGAGTGGGAAGCGGTGCACGCCGGCGACCCTGATGTCGCTCTGGACCGCTCTCTACTGCCGTCACGGAACTCGTGGGCCTTGTGGAAGGCCACGCAGGACCCGGTGACGACGAACCGGATGCTCATCGAGCTCGCCGACTCGGCTACCACCAGCGCGCCCGTGGAGTCAGGCCGGTCCTGAGTACGGACTGTCCGCCTGCGCGTCCTGTCCCTCCCCGTTGCACGGGTGTGCCGGGGCTGCTGGTGCCCGCGCCACCGCAGTCCCCGCTTGCACTCATCGTGTGCCACTCCCCTACGGGGCCGTGCTCCCCTGTGGGGCCATCCTCCCCAATGGGGCCATCCTCCCCTATGGGGGCTGTTGCCCCTTTGGGGTGTACCACCCCTGTAGCGGGTACGTCACCACTGGTGCCTGTGGTGCCATTGACACCACTGGTGGGTCGTTTCTGGAGTGACTGAGGCGCCATGATTATGCGCCCCTGACCTGCGGCTACTGGATTACGGCAGGCGAGTCGAGTCGCGGTCGAACAATGCCCGCTCTGCAATCAACGTCGTTCACATACGGGAACGCCTGATCGAATCGACCGCCGCTTATGACCTGCGCCGCGCCAGCGCCGGACTGTCGTTCGCCTCTTCCTGGGCGGGTACGCGCGGGGCTAGCTCGCCTCGTAGTCGCGGTCGTCGAGATCTCCGTCGAGGTCGACCACCTCGGCGTCGTCGGCGGGATCGCGGTCCAGACCGCTGCTACCGTCTCGGGGAAGCCGGTACTTGTCGTAGAAGGCGTTGTCGCCTCTCTCGTCTGCCTCGCGCTTGTCGGCGAAGAACCGGTAGGCGGTGCGGGGGGCCACCTTCGCAATCGCCGCGGCGGTCTCGACCGACTCCGCCTTCTCTAGTCGCCACTTGATCAGCAGCCGCGCCTTTTCCCTGGTCACGGCCTCCTTTCGGCCACCGGTGCGGCCGCGGGCGCGAGCGGCGGCCAGCCCTGCTTGTGTCCGTTCAATGAGGAAGTCCCGCTCCAGCTCTGCCAGCGCGGCGAGCATGATCAGCATCAGCTTGCCCTGGCTGGTGGCGGTGTCCATGCCCAGGTTGAGCACTACGAAGCGGACACCGTGCTCGGCGAAGGCGTTGGTGATGCGGAGGGTGTCGATGACGCTGCGGCCAAGGCGGTCGAGATGGGTGACGATGACCGTATCCCCCGGCTGGAGGGAGTAGCACATCTTCTGGAATTGCGGCCTCTTCAAGCTCGCCCCGGAGTAGCGGTCGCTGTAGAAGTCGGTGCAGCCGGCGTCGCGGAGGGCGTCGATCTGTCGATCCAGGTTCTGGTCGGTCCGGCTCACCCTCGAGTAGCCGACCGTTCTGCCCGTCAGGGGGACCTCTGTTTCGGGGAGGTTCGCGGGGCGGACGGTCGTTTTTCGGGCGAATAGCTCCTTGAAGGGGCTGTCGGCAGGCGCCGTCGCGCCGTGATCGGCTGCGTTTTGGGTACTCGCCATGTCGGACTCCTCTTCTTCGGCGCTCTGCGGGGCTCACACTGCCACAACTCGTCATTACCGGCGATTTCCTGCGGCAACACGATTGGCAGTCGAATCACCTGCACCGACGGTATCTGCTGGGTCCGACAAATCTGCCTGCCGCAATCGCTCGTTTGCGGCAGGGGCCCGACCCCGGCTTCAGCCCCCAGATTCCTTACTGGGCTACCCCTAGACTACGGGTAGGACGTGTCGTAGTGCTACCGCCGTCCCATCCGATAGATCTCGCTCTAGCCTTATCTGTAGCGGTATCGGACGCTAGAATCGAAGGCGGCAGCGCGGACAGGGCGCGGCACCCGAGGGGTCGACACCACGCCCCCCCACTCCGAGGAGATGAACGAGCAATGAGCAAGAGCGACTACTACCGGAAGCTGAGTGCCCGAGTCGACCAGGAGCCGATCACCGTCATCGAGATGCGCGAGCTCCGCGACATCTTCGGCGCGACCCGGCTCGGCGCGGCTGTCACCGAGGGCATCGCCAAAGATCTCGCCGGCTACGGCATTGGCCATCTCCCGGACCCGCTGCCGCTATACCAGGACGAGGAGGTCCGCCTGTTCCGCCGCGGGACCCGTCTGGCTGATCTCATCGAAGCCGTCACCGAACCCAGTGGCGGCGGTGACGAATTGCTCGCCGCGTACGCAAACAACTCCGACGGACAGATTGTCGAAGCGCTCCGGGCGCTTCTCGACGGCCACTGATTGGCTGGCCCCCGCTGGCCTTACACAGGGCGCCCGAATCAACTGGTCTGAGTTATTACTATTCTTCCGAATAGGTCACCTTCCCGGCCTTAGCCACTTGTGCCAAATGCGCCGTTTTAGGCACGTCACTACACCGATAGAGCGTACGCTGCGGTGGCCCGAATCCAGCCTGCCCCTGACGGAGCACCGCTCCCCTGCCGGAGCGCCACGGCACCATAACGGCATGTAGACGCGCTCTAGTCGAGGCCTTGTGACCGAGCGCGGGCACTGGGCAACGCTGGGCCTAATGAAGTCACCCACCGATTATGGAAATCGTCGTACCATATCCAACACGCCTTAGGACTTACCCCTCAACAGGAAAGGCGGCCATTATGTCGCGGCGTGTTCTGCCGGTGTTCACCGACGATCTTGACGGTTCTATAATCGACGATCCGAACCATTCTCCGACCCGCCTTGCGATTGACGGAAAGGAGCTAGAAATAGACCTTTCCGCACCCAATAGGGACCAGCTCCTCGCGGCCCTGGCCCCCTACATCGAGAACGCCCGCCGCGTCACCGGCACTCGCCGGCGCCGCGCGGCTGCCCGGCCTGCAGCTGGGCGCGACAAGCGGCTCAAGATCCGCCAGTGGGCCGCGGCAAACGGGTACGAGGTGGCGAGCCGAGGACGCATCGCGGCCGACATCGTCGACGCCTACGAAGCCGCGCGCTAGCGCGTCGGACAGCAAGGCCCGGTCAAGCTGCGCCGGGCTGGTCTGGCCGGTCGACGAGCGCTCCGTACACCTCTCGGAGGAGATCGTCGTAGCCGTAGCCGTAGTAGCCGGCGACGAGGAGAGCTTCCCGCTCGTCGCGTCGAACCTGGTCGTCGTCCCGATCCACCGGGCCCGCCCCCTTCACGCTTCGGAACTCGTGTGCACCCGATCAACTTTATGCCCCGGTTCGGGGCCAGTCACGTCCACGCAAGGGCTTCTGTGGTCTGCTGCTCGGGTTCGGCGAGCCGGGCCCTCGGCCAGGCCTCGAGCCGCCGCATGCGGGCTAGCTCTGCGCGGGCGATGTCGCGATGCTCGACGGGGGTTTGGCCGTGGGCCCACTGGGTGGCGATGTCGACGTCTTGCCTCGACCGGCGATGGGCATGACGTCACTTCCCCTGGTCGAAGCGCTTTTTCACCCTGTCGAGCAACGCCATGGCCGCCGCGTTTTGGACAACGATGAGGAGGAAGTTGCCGGCTTGGTCTAGGACCATTGCGACGACCTCGGGGCCCGCCGCATCCACGATCCCAACAGCGACGTGGGTCGTTATCCCGGCAGTGAAGAGCCCGGCCAGGTCCGCGACTCTCCGGGGCGGCGATGAGACCGGCGCGGCCGGGAAGTCCTCGAGAGCGCGCGTGAGCGCTGGAGCGTCATCCTCGCGTTGGGCTTGCCGGCAATACAGATGCGCGAGTTCCGATAGCTCTGCCTTGAGTGGGGACGGGAACTCGACTACCTCACCGTCTCTCCGGTCGTCCCTTCGGTGGTACCGCTTGCCATCCACTGTGTCGAAGGTGCTGGTGACACTCCCCCCGAGGTAGCGGAACTGCTGATCGAGCAGCTGCCTGGCAGGGTCCGGCCGGCCCGATTTGAGGGCTTCGCCCGCTTGAGTGGACTCCTCATCGCCTTCGAGGGACACAACGCGGACAGCGACGTCCTCACCCCCGATGGTGAGGGTGGCGCTGATCTGCGACTCCCAGTGCCGTGCTCCGCCGGCGAACGTCTGCTTCTTCGTGGCCATGCTCCCCACCCTAAGCCCAGCTCGTTCCGTCGTCGTAGCCCTTGTCTGGCACGGGGAAGGGGCTGCGCCACGTAGAGCGCAGCCCCTCAGAGGTGCCGGGCCGATCAGTCCAGGCCGACGGCCGTGATGCGCCCGATGGGGATGCGGCGGTCGTTGGCGAACTGCACGGTCAGGTGGTCGACGCCGACGATGTCACCGATGAAGGCGTAGTGCTCGCCGCAGGAGTTGCGGGCGATGACGACCGCGTTGACGCGGCCCCAGTGGGCGCCGATCCGGTCGGTGATCAGGCGGGGCAGCTGATCGCGGTGGTCCTGGTCGTCGAGCGCGATGCGAAGGGAGTGCGGCTTCTGGGCGGCGAGGTTGTGGGCGGCGGCTGTGGAGCGCTGGGGGCAGGTCTCGACGGTGGCGGTGGGGTCGATGTCGGCGCTGTGTCCGGCGATGGTGGCGAAGGCGGTGGTGGCGTACATGGCGGGCTCCTGGCTGGGGTGGGTTCGTGTTGTGTCCCCACGATCTCCCGGCCTTTTGGAGATGCAGCAGGCCGCAGACGCCCGCGCGGTGTGCCGCTACCGCTCTCCAGCTACTGCCCCCAGGTGACGGCGAGGGACGGGAGGCGCATGGCGGCGCGGCCGACCACCGTTAGCCACCATGACTCGGGCAGGACGCGCCCGTCGGGCAGGACGCGCCAGCCGGAGGTTCGTAGTCCGTCGATGGTGGTTTCCGGGTAGATGCGGGCTTCGGCGCCGGCGGCGAGGCGGTCCACCCACGCGGTGGTGTACTGCACTAGGGCGTCGACCTCGATGATCGCCCACTCGGGTAGACCTCGTGTGTCCCATCGCTGGACGGTGCGGGGGGCGATCTGCAGCCACATGGCGATGTCGGTGGTGGTTAGCCCCAGGGCGGCGCGGATCGTGCGGAACGTCGCCCCGTCGATGGCGGCTGGCTCGGTGCCCCGGTCTGCCCGCTCGGGGGCGGGCAGCTCGGGGATGGTCCAGACGTGGGGTGGCCCCCACATGGGGAACTGCTCGATCATTTAGCGCTCCTCGTGGGCGCTGGCGCGGCGGACCGTGAACGGCGCCGACGGGGTGAGGTCGCCGACCACGGTCCAGCCCGCGGCGTTCAGGGCCGCGATAGCGCGGGCGGTGTGGGCGTCGGTCCAGTCCTCGATGTCGAGGTTGTCGGCGTCGGGCAGGCGCCCGTCTCGGATGCGTACGGCGATGGTGTCGACCTGCCCGGCGGGGCTGCTGATGACGATGCTCGCGTCGTAGACCTCGACGGTGGTGTTGGTGTCGCCCAGGTCTTCGACGAAGTGGGTGTCTCCGGTCTCGGTGAACTGGGCGGTGAGCTCGTCGTAGGCGGCGTCCTGCACCGCGGCCCAGAACTCGACGGTGGTGGCGGTGCAGGTGAAGCCGGCGTCCTGGATGTGGCCGTGAGCGGGGCCGTAGGTGAAGCAGGCGTCGACGATGGTGTCGAGGTTGTACTCGCTGGCCTGGGCGTTGCCGCCGGCCTCGATCGCTTCGGTGATGTGGTCGCGGACGTCGTCGCGGGTGGTGAAGGTCTGGGACATGTCGGCCTCCTGCCGTTGTGGGATTGGCCTGGTGCCAGTTCCCTGTCGTCTTGTCGTCCACGCTAATCGGCGGCCCGGCCGGTGCCGCAGCATTCGGCTCGGAGGGTCAGTTGATGCCGACGGCGACGAGGCGGTGCAGGGGCGCGCGGGCGCCGGTGGTGAACTCGATGGCCATGCCGGTAGCTGCCCTGATCTCTCCGTCGAAGGCGAGCAGGCGTCCTTGGCGGGAGGTGACGACGACGGTGCCGTAGACGGGGCGACCGTGCTCGGCGAGCCTCTTGTCGATGAGGTCGCGGGCTTCGTCGCGGCCGGTGAGGTTGGTGTGCTCGACGGTGACCGCGTGCAGGTGGCGGCGCAGGATGCGCAGGACGTCGGCGAAGCTCGAGCAGACGGTGCGGTGGACCGGCATGGGGCCGGAGGGGTTGGGGACGGGCTGGGCGGTCATGGCGGGGCCTTCCGGGCGGGGGTGGGTTCTGCCCGGCCAGCGTCTCCCCGAGGGGTCGGGGTGTGGTGTTGCGGCGATCGCCCGCCTCGCCGCGGCCGCGAGCGGAGTGGACAGCCCCCCCTTGTGTCCGCGCGGGTTCTAGGTGATGGCGAACAGGCGCTGCACGAGGGCTAGGGAGGCGGCTGCGCGCGCGGTCTTCTGGTTGGTGCCGGCGCCGGTGTCAGTGAGTTCGCCGACGGGAGTGGTGATGGTGATGGTGGTGGTGAAGCCGCCGTCGATGGGCGCGGTATCGACGTGGGGCGCTCCGCTGTGCAGGGCTGCGGCGAGGTTGTTGATCCAGGCTGTCGGCGATTTCACGGCGTTGCGGTACTTGCGTGCCCGGTCGGTGGGGGTGGCGCCCAGGACGGCGGCGAGGTCGTTGTTCTGGCGCACCAGCTCGGGTACGTCGGTGTGTGCGAGGGGGCGGGCCGCGTTGGTGACGTCGGCTGGTGTCGACGGCAGGGAGCTGGCCGGTGGCGGGGTGGGTGACGGTGCTACAGCGCGTGGCGCCCCTTCGTCGGCGCTGGCGGGGGCGTCCTGGTCCGCGCGGGCGGGTGGTTCGGGCACTTCGGGTTCGTCCTCGGCGGAGCCGGCAGGGGTGAAGCCTGCGATGACGCCCACCAGCTCCCACAGCGCCTGCTGCATGGCGGCCTTCTTGACGGTGCTGGAGTGCCAGCGGGTGAGCCACTGCTCGTGGTGGGCGCGGATCGCGAACACCGGGGCGTGGGGCTGGCCGAACTGGCGGACCTGCATCTCCGGGGATCCGGCCGGGGCGTCGGCGAGCTGCTGCCAGACTGACAGCACCGAGTTCGCCGAGTGTGGGGCGGTGGCGCGCAGCGTGGCGACCAGCTCGCCCAGCAGGGGCCGCCACCGGCCGGTGTCATCGGCCAGCAGAGCCGCCACGACCGGGGCTTCGAGGTCGCCGCCTGCGGCGCGGCGGCGCAGTTCGTCCGCCAACTCGTCCTCGCAACCGGCGGGGTCGGCGATCAACGCACGGGCGGTGCGCAGCCACTCCCGGCCGGACAGCGCCTGCAGGTCCACCAGTTGCGCGGGCTCGGCGGCGGCCGGGGTGGCCGGCCGCTGCGGGTCGGGGCCCGCGTCTGGGGCGGCAGGCGGCGGAGTGGGGGTGGCCGGGGCTCGTACTCCGGCCAGGATCTCCACGAGTTCCCACAGTGCCTGCCGCTCGGCCAGTTTCTTCGATGCCCCGGTGGTCCACGAGGACGTTACGCCCGCGAACGTCACCTGGGCGGTGAAGGTCGGCAGGTGGGGCGGGCCGGACTGCCGGTAGTCGAGCTCTGGCGATGGGTGCGGGGTCTCCTCGTTCTGGTTCCAGGCGGAGATCGCCGACGCTGCGTACTGCGGAGTGAGCTGCTGGGCGGTGGCGAGGATCTGCTCGAGCAGGCCCGTCCACCCCTGCCCGGTGGCCCGCATGATCACGGCGAGCTGGCCGCCGTCCAGATCGCCGGCCTCGGCTCGGCGGCGCAGCTCCGCGGCCAGCCCGTCGGGCAGGGCGGTATCGGCGGCGATACGTAGGACACGCAGCCAGTCGCGGCCGTGGGTGCGCGAGTAGTCGCCGGCCGCGATGGTCGTGGTGGCCTGCCGGCGTCGGGTCGCGGACGCCGCGGCCGACTTCTGGGCGGACTGCTTCCGCACGGTGCGGTTGATCGTTTCGGCGAGGTCGTCTAGCTCTGCCGGGGTGTACGGCGGCTCGGCGCCGTCGATGTGGGCCAGCACCTGGCGTTGGGTGACTAGGTCGGCGTAGCGGCGCAGCGGCGAGGTGGCGTGGGCGTAGGCGGGCAGCTGGAGCCCGAAGTGCCCGCGGGCGACGGGCTGGTAGGTGGCGGGCCGCAGGGTCTGGTTGATCCTGGTGGTGAGTGCCTGCACGTCGTCCGGGCCCATGGCGGGGTGGGCGGACAGTTCGGCGTTGATGTCGGCGAGCAGGTCGCCGGCGGGCGGGGCGACTGCGGACCGTGCATGGTTGCGGAACAAGATCGGCAGGTCAAGGCCGATGGCCCAGCGTGCCAGCGTCGCGTTGGCCGCCACCATCAGCTCCTGCACGATGAGGTAGGCGGCCGGCACCTGGTTCGACGGCAGGGCCACCAGGCGGCCTTCCTCGCTGGTGATCATGCCGCGGAGGGCGTCGAACACGGCGAACGCGCCGGCGGCCCGGCGGCCGGCGATCAGGGTGCGGGCCAGCCGGTAGGCGGCGTGGATCTGCTCGCGTTCGGGGTCGTCGGAGTCCGGGGAGAGCGCGGCGCCGACCTGCTGGTGGGTGTAGGGGATGGTGTCGCCGGCGGGCAGAAATGCGCGGGAGATCTCCGAGGAGAACAGCTCGCCGTTGGGTGCGAACCGCATGGCGATGGACAGGGCCGGTCGAGGCTCGGTGGGCGACAAAGTGGCGGCGGCCTCGAGTTCGCGTCCGAGCATGGGCCTGACTTCGTTGCGCAGGTAGAGGGTGTGGACGCGAGAGAGTGCGACCCGGTCTTCCGGGGAGCCGACAGGGATGGCGTCGGCGACGGCGGCGACATACACGGTGGCGTCCCAGCCGTACTCGTCTTCTGTCACCGTCACCGCGTCGTCGCGGTCGAGGCTGCCTGCCCCGTCGATCATCAGCGCCGTCATGGTCGCCATGCTGCCACCTGGCGTTTCAGGTGTGTCGTCCGGAACCGGACCCGGGGTCGGGTCCGGTTCCGGCCGGTGTTCACACGGCGCGAGCGACCGCGTTCACCGTGGCCAGGGCGCGCATCTGCTCGTCGGTGAGCGAGGCGAGCAGCCGGCGGGTGACGCGGCCGCCGTGGGCCGCGCGGCCCAGGAGGTACGCGGTGTGGTCCTCGCGCAGGGCGTCGTCATCCCACACGAGGTAGGAGCGCCCCTTGGGCTTGCCCTTGGAGCGGGCCCAGTCGGAGCGCACGGCGCCGTCGAACTGCATGAAGACCGGGATGGCGCCGTTGACGTCGAAGCGTCCGTCGTAGATCGCGGCGGTGAGCGTGCTGGTGTCGAGTGCGGTCATGGTGGGCCCTCCTTTCAGGGCGTGCCGAGGGGGGATACGAAACGGCGCCCCACCCGGTGTCCGGGTGGGGCGCCGCGAGGTGCTGGGTGTCAGCGTCAGGCGTTGGGGTGCCTGCCTCGCGGCGGGTGGATGTGGGCACGCTTCGGTGACCACGGGGTGGGCTGGATGTAGTGCGGATAGGTCATCGTCGGTGCTCCTTTCTCGTCGCGGGCGGGGCTGGTGTTCCGGTCAAGTATCGAAGGGGCGGGGCGGTCTGCAGCAGATGCCGGTCAGGAGCCCTTGCCGAAGCGAAGGCCGGCCCAGATGCCGGTTCGTCTGCTCGGCTTGCTGGAGAGAACGGCTTCTCTGCAGTTGGCCAGGACGGGGCAGGTCTTGCAGATGGAGGCGGCCTTGCGGAAGCGGTTGAGGTAGCGGGCGCGGGACTCGCCTTCGCCTCGTGCATCGAACAGTGGGGCCATGCCTGCGCAAGCGGCTCCGGACAGGCTGGGGCCCCTACTGATTTCCTCGAGCAGGCTCTGGCGTGACATGGGCGTCCTCCAGGGTCGTGTGTGGTGCCTCTACTGTCGCGCGCACTTGTGTCGCAGCCCGAGGATGCGGTGGGAAAACGACGGCCGCCCCGGCCCGCGCGGGCGGACAGGGGCGGCCGCGGGTTGGGGGGTCAGCGCCCCGGAGCTAGCCCGGCGTGGCGGATGGCGTCCTGGACCTGCGGCGGGAGGCCGTGCCAGATTCCGTCGTTGTTGACTGCGGTGGCGACAAGGCTCCAGCCGCCGACAGCGGCACTGAGGGAGCCGATTGCTGCGGCGGTGCCTAGGAGGATCACACCGAGTTCTGCCATGGGTTTCTCCGATCTTGAGGGCCCGCCTGCCATCGGAGGCGGACAGCCAGGGTGTCCTGCGAGAAGGATGTTACCGGTGTTGCGTGTCGGGCTGGGTATCTATCACGGCCGGATGGAGGTGGGGTGGGCCTGAAATGCGGTCCGGGGCTGAACCCTTTGCGGGTTCAGCCCCGGTGTCAGCAGGTAGGTGCCGGCGTTGTGGTTGTCAGTAGCCGACGGTCCGCACCGGAATCTGGTGCTGCGGCGGCAGGTGCGGGTTGAGGCCGTTGGCGACGAAGTTGTTCGCCTCCACCGAGCCGATGATGGCCCGGTTCTGGACGTCGGTGGCCCACGCCTGGGCGCCCTGCACGGCGACCGGGTTGGAGGCGACGGCGGCGCCAGTGCCGAGGCTGGCGGCACCGCCGGCGACAGCGGCGCCGGTGCCGGCGGCCGGCACCCAGATCGGGGCGGTAGCGG